>RGSV01000215.1 GCA_010025655.1 Acidimicrobiia bacterium | reverse complement strand
GTCGCTGACGATGGGCTCACCTACGACTTCACGTTGCGCGACGCCATCTTCCACGATGGCGAACCGCTCACGGTCGACGACGTCGTATGGAGCCTCGAGCGCGTGCTCGACGACACATCGACCGCGGTGTTGCCCACCCAACTGGCGCAGTTCGCGCGTGTCGCCGGGGTTACGTCGGTTGCCGACAAACAGGTTCGCCTTACCCTCACCGAGCGCGACAACGACCTGCTCTACAGCCTCACCCAGCGCGGTGGTGTCATCTTCAAGAAGGGCACCACCGATTTCGCCAATGCGGCCAACGGCACCGGCCCATTCGAGTTGGCGAAGTGGGACAAAGGCAGCAGTATCACGCTTGAGCGCTTCGCTGACTACTGGGGTCGTCGTGCCGACACTGCCACCGTCGTGTTCCGTTACTTCGCCGATGCCGCCGCCCTCAGCAATGCATTGTTGGCCGGTGACATCGACGTGATGACCACCGTGCAGTCGCCCGAGAGCCTCTCGGCCTACGACTCGCGCGACGATCTTCGCGTGCAGAGCGGCACGACCAACTGTGAAGTAACGCTCGGCATGAACAACTCACGGGCGCCGTTCAACGATGTGCGCGTGCGCACCGCCGTGCGCCAAGCACTCGACAAGGATGCATTAATCGATGCAGCGTGGGCGGGTTATGGCACGCGCATTGGCAGTTTCGTGCCGCCAACCGACGAGTGGTACGAAGACCTCACCGACATCGCTCCATATGACCCTGCGGCGGCTCGCAAGTTGCTGACCGAGGCTGGTGTCGAGTCAGGAACCGAAGTCTCACTCGATGTTCCGCCGATCGCCTACGCCACCAACTCGAGCGAGTTCATCGCGGCTGCACTCGGCGACGTTGGCCTCACTGTCACCATCACACCCGTGACATGGGAAGAATGGCTCGACCGAGTGTTCACCAAAGCCGACTACGACCTCACCATCGTGTGCCACATTGAACGCAACGACATGGCGATCTATGCCAACCCTGAGTACTACTTCCGCTTTGACAACGCTGACTACCAGGGCTTTATCACCGCTGCCGCATCGGCTGCGACTCCGGCTGAGCGCAGCGACAACCTGCGGCAAGCAGCTCGCGTGTTGTCTGAGCAGTCGGCCAGCGATTGGTTGTGGCTGATTCCGAATCTGCAGGTGGCCAAGCGTGACGTCGCGGGTGTGCCGCGTAATTCCGTGGGTGACTCTTACTTCGCCGCACGGCTCGAACGCGTCTAACGCAGCGACATGATGGGCGGCGTAGTTCGCCGGCTCGGCACCGGATTGGTCGGTGTGTTGCTTGCAACGATCGTCATCTTTCTGCTGTTGCGAGCCCTGCCCGGCGACGTCGCCACCACACGGCTCGGCACCGATGCGACGCCGCAGGCTCTCGCTGATCTGCGACGCGAATACGGCTTTGATCGCCCTCTCATTGCGCAATACTTCGACTGGCTGGTTGACATAGTGCGCGGCGATCTTGGTCGCTCGCTGCTGTCTGGGGCGTCGGTGCGTGACGATGTGGTGTCGCGACTTGATGTGACGTTGCCACTGATCGTGGCATCCACAGTTTTGTCAATCGTGGTGGCGGCAGCCATTGGTCGGCGCACCGCCCTGCGTCGTGGTCGCACTCGCGGTGTCTTGATCATGACGTTGACACAGCTCGGTCTGGCGATCCCAACGTTCGTTTTGGCGATTGCACTCATTTTTGTCTTCGCAGTTCGATTCACCTTGTTGCCTGCGGGTGGTTTTCCGGTCGCAGGATGGCGGTCGTTCACCGAAGCCCTACGGTCGCTGATTCTGCCGATGCTTGCTCTTGCTGCAGCACAAACCGCAATGCTCACGCGGTTTGCCCGTTCTTCGGCACTCGACTTCGTTGCCTCTGATGCGTTTCGCACCGCACGCGCCGTCGGTCGGCAACGAGACGATGCACTGCTCACGGCTCAAAGAATGGTGCTCTCGCCCGTCTTGACAGTTGCTTCACTGCAGGTGGCAACACTCATCACCGGGGCGGTTGTCGTTGAGAGTGTCTTTGCGCTACCTGGGCTCGGGTCGATGCTGGTGCGCGACATTGCAAATCGCGATTACACCAAGGTGCAGTCAGTCTTGTTCGTGGTTGTGTTCATGGTGTTCGTTTTGCGCTTAGTGGTTGATGTTGTCAACGACCGTCTCGACCCACGGCGGGCAGTATGAGACGATCTCCGTCATTGGTCGCCGGAGGCTTGGTCATCGCCGTGATGGCAACACTTGCGATCTTGGCACTGTTGTGGACTCCATACGACCCACTCGTGGTTGACACCACTGCCCGCTTCTCATCGCCATCATGGCAACACTGGTTGGGCACCGACCAACTCGGTCGTGACGTGTTGAGCAATCTGCTTGTCGGCGCACGCACTTC
>RGSV01000214.1 GCA_010025655.1 Acidimicrobiia bacterium | reverse complement strand
GAAGCTTCGCGCATTGGCCGACCTCGGCTACACCGACATCTGGTCGGCCGAAGCAGACGGTGTTGATGCGTTCACACCACTCGCACTCGCCGCAGCCTGGGAGCCGCGTCTGCGACTCGGCACCGCAATCGTGCCTGCCTACACACGTTCGCCAGCGTTATTCGCCCAGAGCGTGGCGTCGTTGGCCGACGCGGCCCCCGGACGCTTTGCGATTGGCATCGGTTCGTCGAGCAACGTGATCATCGAACGTTGGAACGGTCTGCCATTCGTTGAGCCATACAAGAAGGTGCGCGACGTGGTGCGCTTTCTGCGTGATGCGATGTCGGGGGAGAAGATCACCAAGCAGTACGACACCTTCAAGGTCGACGGCTTTCGTCTCGGCGTGCGACCCGAAGTGAAGCCGCCGATTCTCGTTGCCGCGTTACGCGAAGGAATGTTGCGCCTCGCCGGCCGCGAAGCAGACGGAGCAATCATCAATTGGTTGTCAGCCGATGACGTGAGCACCGTCACCAAAGTGGTGCACGACGCAGCGAGAAAGGCTGGCAGCGACCCGGCGACGAAAGAAATCGTCGCCCGCATCTTCGTGTGCCCGAGCGAGAACGCCGATGTCGTGCGAGCTGGTGCGCGCTTTGCGATCGCGGCGTATCTCAATGTGCCGGTGTATGCCGAGTTCCACCGTTGGCTCGGTCGCGGTGATGCGCTCGCCGGTATGTGGGACGCATGGAAGGCCGGTGACCGCAAGGCGGCGCTGGCGGCAATCCCTGACTCTGTCGTCGACGACCTAGTCGTACACGGGTCGCCAGCCGAGTGCCGCGCGAAGATCGATCGGTACTTCGCCAACGGTGTAAACACGTCGTCACTCGCGATCTTGGCGTTTGACCCGGCGGTTGATTTCTGGACAGCAGTCGAGTCGCTGTCGCCGTCGGCATCGTGACGGGCGCACCGCTCGACCCTGACGCCGCCGCGGCCGCCAAGGGCGAAGCCGAAGAACAAGCGCGGGTGCAGCGCAACCTTGGCTGGCACCTCTTGTGGCGCACCCTGCTCGAGCAGAAGCGTGCGCTGGTGTTGGGCGTAGCGATCGGCGTCACCTGGACCGCCGCCAAAGTTGCCGTGCCGCAGTTGACCAAGAACGCCATCGATCAGGGCATCGAGCGCAACGGCCCACTCTTGGCGTGGTCAGTGTTCATCGCTCTCGCTGGGCTGGCAACGGGATTGCTGACTGCCGGTCGGCGATATCTCGCATTCCGCGAAAGTCGCTGGACCGAGACACTGTTGCGTGAGCGCATCTTCGGGCACATTCAGCGCCTGCACGTGGCGTATCACGACAAGGCCCAGACCGGCCAGTTGATGAGCAGGGCATCGAGCGACTTGCAGCAGGTGCAGCAATTCGTGGTGATGATCCCCATCACGTTGAGCAATGTCGCCCAGCTGTTTGCTGTGACCGTAATCCTGGCGCTCACCGATTGGCGCTTGGCGGTCGTGGCTTTGGCTCCGCTGCCGTTCATCAATGTTGCATCGCGAAGGTTCTCTAGCCGCATTCACCCGGCCGTGCTTGAAGTGCAGAACGAGCAGGCGCAGCTCGCCAGCGTGGTCGAAGAGAGTGTCTCGGGCGTGCGGGTCGTGAAGGGTCTCGGCACCGAGAGTGTGCAGTTCGACAAGTTGCGACAAGAAGCCGACGACATTCGCCGAGTGTCGCTGAAGGCCGCAAGCATTCGCAGTCGATTTCTGCCTGCCATCGACCTGTTGCCGTCGCTCGGGCTAATCGCCGTACTCGGCTACGGCGGTCATCGTGTGATCAATGGCGACATGAGCATCGGTGACCTTGTTGCCTTCAACGTGTATCTCACGATGTTGGTCTGGCCGTTGCGCAACATCGGCATGATGGTGGCGCTCGGCCAGCGTGCGGCCGCCGCGTTGGTGCGCGTGCATGAGGTGTTGTCGACGCAGCCTGCCGTGCGTTCGCCCGACAAGCCGAGGTCGCTGCCCGTCCGCACCCAGGTGACGATGGATGCCAGCGTGGCGACGGATGTTCGCGCGGCGACTGGCGCCGTGCGATTCGAGGCGGTGCACTTCGGCTACGACACCGATCGCGAGATTCTGCGCGGCTTCGACCTCTCCATTGCGCCAGGAGAGTCGGTGGCGCTCGTCGGTGCGACGGGCGCGGGCAAGAGCACCATCGTGCGGCTGCTCTTGCGGTTCTACGACGTGACGAGTGGTCGCATCACCATCGACGGTGTCGATCTGCGTCGACTTGATTTGGGTGAATTGCGTCGCAACGTGGGCGTGGTGTTCGAAGACACCTTCTTGTTCAACGACTCGGTGCGCAACAACATTGCCTTCGCCAAACCCGATGCCGACCAGAGCGTGGTCGAGCACGCGGCGCGACTCGCAGGTGCTCACGACTTCATCAACCAGTTGCCTGACGGCTACG
>RGSV01000213.1 GCA_010025655.1 Acidimicrobiia bacterium | reverse complement strand
GACAACACCACCCAGTCTCCAACTGCGACATCAGCGCCGATGTTGCGTGCACGATGTTCGCGCAAAATGTCATCGGATGTCGCAACACTTCTCTCACGCGCGACAAGCACGGTGCTCCAACCGCGATCAATTCGCTGTACGCGACCCACGTCACACATGTCGCCGGCGGCATCGAGTTTCGCCAGTGCATCGGCAAACGTTTCGTTCCAGCCGAGTTCGCTCAAAGCGTTACGCACTATGACTTTCACGCTACTGAGTTGCGTTTTTTTGAATCGGGTGCTTGACTGCCCGACTCGAATGCCTTACAAGGGAATACTGCGTCATGTCGCGACCACTCGTCATCGTTGAGTCACCGGCCAAGGCGAAGACCATCGCCAAGCTGCTCGGGAAGGACTATTCCGTCGCTGCATCTGTCGGGCACATCGCCGACTTGCCGAAGTCCGGCTTGCAGGTGAACGTCGACGCTGACTTCACTGCCAATTACGAAGTGACCGAGCGCGGTGCCAAAGTAATCAAAGAACTAAAGGCAGCACTAAAGGATGCGCCGGTCGTCTATCTCGCCACCGACGAAGACCGCGAGGGTGAAGCCATCTCGTACCACCTCGTGCAGTACTTAAAGCCGAAGGTGCCGGTCAAGCGAATGGTGTTTCACGAGATCACCCGCAAGGCAATTGAAGAAGCAGTACGCGAGACCAGAGATATTGACCAGAAACTTGTCGACGCTGCAGAAGCACGCCGCGTGCTCGACCGACTCTTCGGCTACACGTTGTCACCGATCCTGTGGCGCAAGGTGAACCGTGGTCTCTCAGCAGGGCGCGTACAAAGCCCGGCAATTCGCCTCGTCGTCGAGCGCGAACAAGAACGAATGGACTTCGTGGTCGTCGACTATTGGGACCTAGCCGCGGTCACCGCGACGACTCCGTCATTCAAAGCAGTGCTCAGCACGCTGAACGGCATGCGCGTGGCTGCAGGTCGCGATTTCGACAGCAAGGGCGTGGCAAAAGATGGCGTCGCCGTGGTCACCAAAGAGCGGGCCGAAGAACTGACGGCCGCCCTCACCGGCAGCGATCTCAACGTGCGGTCGGTCGAAGAGAAGCCGTACCGCAAGGGCCCGAAGGCTCCGTTCATCACGAGCTCGCTGCAGCAAGAGGCAGGAAACAAGCTGCGACTCTCGGCCGGCGAAGTCATGCGTATCGCGCAAGGTCTGTATGAATCGGGGTACATCAGCTACATGCGCACCGACAACGTGGGGCTAAGCGACGAGGCGATTGCCGCAATACGCGAAGAAATCGGCAACTCCTACGGCGCGCAACACGTTCCTGCCGAACCACGCACCTACAAGTCGAAGGTGAAGAATGCCCAAGAAGCACACGAAGCGATTCGTCCGACACTGCCGTTGCGCTCACCCGATGCGGTGAAGAGCGAACTCAACGCCACCGAGCTGAACGTCTACCGACTGATATGGCAACGAACGCTGGCATCGCAGATGAGTGACTCACTCGGCACGACATTGACGGTGCGTCTCGGAGCACAAGCCCGAGATGCAGACAAGACCGACTGTGAATTTGCCGCAAGTGGTACGACAATCACCTTCGCCGGATACCGCGCTGTGTACGAAGAGCTCGACGAAGACAAGAGTGACGATGATGCCGAAGCGATGCTGCCGGCACTCACCGTCGGTGATGCAGTACGTGTCGCCGAGCTGAGCGCAGTTGGTCACGCCACGACTCCACCGCCGCGCTACACCGAGCCGTCGCTCGTGAAGAAACTCGAAGAGGTAGGAATCGGTCGACCATCGACCTACGCCAGCATCATGCGCGTGATCGTCGACCGCGGTTACGTGTGGAAGAAGGGTCAAGCGTTGGTGCCGAGCTGGACTGCTTTTGCCGTCGTGCGCCTGCTCTCGCAACACTTTGCCAGCATCGTCGACAACAACTTCACGGCCTTGGTCGAAGAAGACCTCGACGAGATTGCCCGCGGCGAGCGCGATCGTGCCACATGGCTGCGCGAGTTCTACTTCGGCAACGGCAAAGAGTTGCCCGGTATCTTGCCCGTGACTGAGGCAGCAAAAGACTCGATTGACGCACGAGAGATCAACGGCTTCATCGTTGGCCGCCACCCAGACACTGGCTTCATGATCGAGGTGCGACCCGGCAAGTTTGGGCCGTATGTGCGCAGTGGTGAAGAAACCGCCGGCGTTCCCGAAGACCTCACGCCCGAAGAGCTCACGGTCGCCAAGGCTGTCGAACTGCTGTCGGCACCGAGCAACGACGAACCCATCGGCACACACGACGGTCTGCCCGTGTACGTCAAGTCAGGTCGCTTCGGACCATACGTGCAACTCGGTGACCGCAGCGACGACAAAGAGGCGCCGTTACCAAAGACCGCGTCGCTCTTCCCCGAAATGAAGCCTGCCGAAATCACACTCGATGTCGCGATACGCCT
>RGSV01000212.1 GCA_010025655.1 Acidimicrobiia bacterium | reverse complement strand
GGCCATGCGGTCACCGTCGAGACGTTGTTGCAAGACGCCAGCCACGCCAGTGGGCCCCTGATACTGCGGTCGCGACAGGCGCAACTTGCCGGCCAGTGCCGAGTTGGTGGTGCTGCCGGTGACGATCGGGCTGCGTGTGTGCGGAACCGTGTCGAAATTGGCGCCGACGGTGACCAGTGCACCGCACTGCAACTCGCGGGCCGTACGAATGACACAGCCGACGTAAGTCTGCCAAAACAGGTGCGGTTCTACCCCCGAGAGCACGACGAGATCTCGTGTGCCGTCGTCACCACGAGCTACGACGATGTCGTTGTACGGCCAACGAATCTGGCGCTCACCGTCTTCGTCGATGTATGCCTCGGGTCGTTGTTGCGTGAAGTCAAAAAACGGGTCGGGGTCGATTGATGCCACGGTCACGCATTCGCGTGACTGCATCAGACGCTCAAGCGCCGACGTGGCGGCGGTGGCTGCGTCGAACCATCCTTCAAGAGCGACGAGCATGACGGGGCGGCGCAGTGGTGCCACTTCGTCAGCGTGCGACTCAAGCACCTCGTCAACGGTGGGGTAGTCGTCGGAATAGAAGTCGTCGCTCATGGTCAGGTGCTACTTCTCGGTCGCCTAGTTGCGTAGTCGCTCGACGACATAGTCGATACACGTGGTGAGTGCGTTGACGTCGGTGGGTTCGACTGCGGGGAACATGCCGATGCGCAGTTGGTTGCGGCCCAACTTGCGGTAGCCGTCGGTGTCGACGATGCCGTTGGCACGCAATGCGGCGTTTACGTCGGTGGCCGCCACACCGTCAAGATCGATGGTCGCCACCACATGCGAACGTTGCGCAGCATCGGCGACGAAGGGAGATGCGTAGGGGCTGGCCGTTGCCCATTGGTAAATCGTGTTCGCCGATTCGGTGGTGCGCTGCGTGCACCACGACATGCCGCCGTGGTCGAGCATCCAGCGAATTTGCTGATCGAGCAAGAAGATGGTCGCGATGGCCGGTGTGTTGTAGGTCTGGTCGGCGCGCGAGTTGTCGAGAGCAATCTTCAAGTCGAGCGAGGCGGGCATCCAGCGTTTTGTTGCACTGATCTGTTCGATGCGGGCGATGGCGCGCGGCGAGCAGCAGGCAATCCATAGTCCGCCGTCGCTGGCAAACGACTTTTGCGGTGCGAAGTAGTAGACGTCGACCTCACTCGGCGACCAGGCAAGACCACCCGCCGCAGAAGTCGCATCGACGACGACGAGCGAATCGCCGATGTTCGCGGGTCGCGCAAGGCTCATCGCCACGCCTGTCGAGGTTTCGTTGTGGGTGAGGCAGTAGGTGTCGACGCCAGGGGTGGCAACCGCAGCGGGGTGCGAACCAGGCGGGCTGGCAACGACCGACGGGTCGCCGAGATGCGGGGCGGCTGCAACGGCGTCGGCAAACTTCTGCGAGAACTCGCCGAACACCAAGTGCTGGCTGCGCTGTTCGATGAGACCGAAGGTGGCGACATCCCAAAACACGGTTGAGCCGCCGTTGCCCAGCACGACTTCCCACCCGTCGGGCAAGGAGAACAGCTCGCGCAGCCCGGCCCGCACCGAACCCACGAGCGATTTGACAGGTGGCTGTCGATGTGACGTGCCCATGAGGCGTCGACCGTCGGCGGCAAGGGCGTCGAGTTGGGCGTCGCGCACTTTCGATGGACCGCACCCGAACCGGCCGTCGCTCGGCAACAGCGACGACGGAATCGTGATGGCCGCTGGGCTCACGTTCTTCACCGTCTTAGCATGGCAGGGATGTCTGCGAGTTCAACACCACCAAACAAGAAGTCAAGGGTGTCATCTCGTTTGGCGGCGATTGCCGAGTCGGCGACGCTGGCCGTCGACGCCAAGGCGAAGGCGCTACAGGCCAAGGGTGAAAAGGTAGTGGGGTTCGGCGCAGGCGAGCCAGATTTTCCGACACCAGAACACATCGTTGAGGCGGCGGTCAACGCCGCGCGCGACCCCAAGGCCCATCGCTACACACCGGCAGCCGGTCTACCGCAGTTGCGCGACGCGATTGCTGCCAAAACCAAGCGCGATAGCGGATTCGAATGCCAGTCATCACAAGTGCTGGTGACCGTCGGCGGAAAATATGCGGTCTTCGTTGCGTTCGCCGCTTTGTGTGACCCGGGCGACGAAGTGATTTGCCCGGCGCCATATTGGACCACCTACCCAGAGGCAATCGCACTGTCGGGTGGTGTGCCGAAGGTGATTGACACCACCGAAGAGACCGAGTTCAAAGTGACGGTTGAGCAGCTCGAGCGCGCCAAAACTCCGCGCACGAAAGTGTTGCTGTTTGTCTCGCCCGACAACCCGAGTGGTGCGGTGTATTCACGTGAAGAGACCATCGCCATCGGCAAGTGGGCCGCCAAAAATGACGTTTGGGTCGTGACCGATGAAATCTACGAGCACCTCACCTACGGCGGTCATGAATTCCACTCGATG
>RGSV01000211.1 GCA_010025655.1 Acidimicrobiia bacterium | reverse complement strand
GAATCTGCTCGCGCAGGTGTTCACGCGAATCATCAGACAAAGCCGCCAAGTGGCGACGAAACTGGGCTGCTCCGTCGACGGGTTTGGCACGACGGTCGTCGGTGGCCACGAAGTACGCCAGCAGACCAGCCGAAACGAGCGAGATGGCGGCAAAAATCAAGCTGGCGAGCGAGGTTGCAGCGAGCATCGTTGCTGCCAGCGACACCATGGCGTGCATCACTGCGCTGCCCCGTGCGCTGATGTCGCGACATCAGATCGCCCATCGTGAGCAACGACTTCGCGTGGCGCAACGAGCGACGTCGCGTTGGTGCCCCAATCTTCACCACTGCTCCAGCGTTCTTTCTTCCAAATTGGCACGCTCTGTTTCAGTGCGTCGATACAAAAGCGGGCTGCATCAAAGGCTTCTGGTCGGTGCGGTGCAGAGACGACAACGACGACCGACGACTCGGTAAGCAGCAATTCACCGACGCGATGCGTCAATGCGATGCGCCCGACCGAGGGAAATCGACGTCTGGCCTCGGCAACAATGTCGTGCATGGCGCGCTCGGCAGGCTCGCGGTACGCCTCGTAGACAAGGGCGGTCACACCCTCGCGACCTTCAGCATGGTCGCGCACGATGCCAGAGAACACCACGACTGCACCACACGACGGTGTCAGGGCCCACGCATAGAGACCACCGATATCAAGTGGCGTGTCGCAGAGCTCGACGCGATCTGCATTCATCTGCAAATCAGCGTACTTGCGCAACGCCATAGCCTTTGGCGCGTGGCTGCCGACGACGCGAACGAACCCGAACATCCATTCACGAATCCGCTGTTTGCGAACCTTGCGCGCGCGATGGCGGCGCAGGGTCCGCTGCAGTGGGATGTTGCGCGCCAAACCGCGCTCATGTCAGCGACGCAAGGCACCGCCGAACACAACGTCGACCCGCCGCGACGGGTGAGAACCGAAGAACTTGCACGGGTGGCAGCGATGCACGTTCGGGAGGTCGCCGGTCTGGCGTTGAACGACACCAAGGTCGAAGTGGTCAATCGCGCCACCTGGGTGCAGCACACCCTCACGACGTGGAAGCCGTTCTTTGACGCACTCGCTCAGGCGCTCGCGCAACCTGCGACGTCAACAGACGGTGAAGAAGATCCGGCATTCGCGATGCTCAGCAATATGAGTCGTTTGATTGCTCCTTCGATGCTGGGGATGTCGGTCGGCACGCTCGTGGGCAAACTCGCCACGACGACGTTTGGTCAGTACGACCTTCCCCTGCCGCGCGAGCCGCACGGCCGGTTGGTGCTCGTCGTCTCGAATGTCGACCACTTCGCCGATGAATGGTCGATTCCCCGTGACGACATGGTGATGTGGGCGCTGACACACGAGATGGTCAACCACGCGGTGTTCTCAATTGAACCAATTCGTGCGCGGCTGCGCTCTCTGGTCGAGCAGTTCGCCGGTGGATTCCGCGCCGACGCCAACTCGGTCGCCGAAGGCTTGACTCGACTCGATGTGTCGTCAGGCGACCCGATGAAGATTCTCGACTCGTTGTTGTCTGATCCAACTGTTTTGCTCGGGGCTGCGCGATCGAGCCAGCAAGAACGCCTCGCACCAGTACTCGACGCGGCGATGGCTGCGGTGGTCGGATTCGTCGATCATCAGGTCGACTTAGTGACCGCACGACTGCTCGGCGGCTCGACTCGTATTGCCGAGGCTGTGCGACGACGCCGCGTCGCACAGACTGCCGACCGAGTGTTCGTCGAACGACTGCTCGGTGTCGATCTGACCACCGAGCGAGTGGCGCTCGGCAAACGCTTCATCGACGGTGTGGTCGAGCGAGCAGGTGAGCATGGCGCACAGCAGTTGCTCGCATCTGCCGAAAGCCTGCCGACACCTGCCGAACTTGCGGCGCCTGGTCTCTGGCTGGCGCGCCTCGAAACGCTCTAGGCGGCCCTTTCGAACTTGTAACCGAGACCGCGAATCGTGAGGATCAGCACGGGGTTCGCCGGGTCGGCTTCAACCTTTGAGCGCAAACGCTTGATGTGCACATCGAGCGTTTTGGTGTCGCCGTAGTAGTCGCTACCCCACACGCGGTCGATCAGCGTGTCACGCGTCATGACGCGACCGGCGTTGGCCATAAGTACATAGAGCAACTCGAATTCTTTCAACGGCAGTTTCGTGACCTGCCCGCGCACTACCACCACATGCTGATCGGGGTCGATCGAGATTGCACCGACGGTGACTGACGACTCTGAACCAAGTGGTGCTTCACCTGACGCGTGGCTGCGGCGCAAGGCGGCACGTACTCGCGCGACGAGTTCGCGAATGCGATAGGGCTTGACGATGTAGTCATCGGCACCAACCTCAAGACCGACCACGGTGTCAATCTCAGTGCCTTTCGCCGACACCATGATGATTGGCACCTGACTCTTCTTGCGAATCTCGCGACACACGTCGGTGCCCGAAACTTTTGGCAA
>RGSV01000022.1 GCA_010025655.1 Acidimicrobiia bacterium | reverse complement strand
TATCGCAGCGGGAAGCATCTTCACCTTTTCACTCTCGCTCGGCGACTACATCACGGTGAAGATCGTCGGGGGCACCGCTCAGATGATCGGCAACATCATCGAGCGCGCACTGCTAGCGCCGAACCAACCATTGGCTGCGGCTTTCACGTTGTGGCCGATGATGATCATGGTGGCCTACCTCGCGGTGATGGGGCGCGCCGGGGCGTTCAAGAACCTCTAATGCAGCTCTCACCTCTCGGCCGTCTCGCGTTGCGACTGGTGACATACACCGTGCTGGGTGTGGTGTACTTGCCGCTGGCGCTCATCTTCGTATTGTCGTTCAACTCGGCCAAGTCGATTGCATGGCCGCCGGTCGGATTCTCGACGCGTTGGTGGCAGGGCTTCCTCGATGTCGAGAGTGCACGCGAGGCATTGTTCTCTTCAACCCGCTTGGCGTTCGTGGCGATGCTCATCGCGATTTTGCTGGGTTCAATGCTCGCCTTCGCGTTGCAGCGATATGAGTTTTACGGTAAGAACATAATCAGCTTTCTCGCCGTATTGCCAATCGCCCTTCCAGGCATCGTTACGGGTGTAGCACTTCGCAACACCTTCGTGCGCTTCGGGTGGGATCTCGGGTTTCTCTCGGTGGTCGCCGGCCATGCGACGTTCTGCATCGTGGTCGCGCACAACAATGTGATCGCAAGGTTGCGTCGCATCGCACCGAACCTGCGTGAAGCCTCGGCCGATCTCGGGGCGACACCGTTTCAAACTTTTCACTTGGTGACGTGGCCGCTTATTCGTTCGGCGGTGCTTGCGGGCGGCATCCTGGCGTTTGCGCTGAGCTTCGACGAAGTGGTGGTCACCACCTTCACCGCAGGAGCCGGCGTACAAACGCTGCCCCAATGGATTTTGAACAACTTCTCCCGCCCCAACGTGCTTCCCTACGTGACGGTGACGGCCACCTTGGTGATGCTGGTCTCGCTGCCAATCGCGTGGCTTGCCCAGCGCCTAGGCGACTCAAACCCCGGCTGACCGCTGTCGGTGAGTACCCACCCTTGAGGCGGGCTCCAGTTCATGCCAAGGCGAGGCGCTGACCTAGCGTCACCATCATGCGCAAAAAACTCTCAGTGCTCGTAACGCTCGCTGTCGCTCTTTCACCTCTGCAAGTTCGAGCCGCTGCAAGCGATGACACCAGCTATACGTGGTCGACGCCGAAACTGGTGGTCACCTACATCCTTATGGGCATTGCCGAGAGCGGCAGCATTCGTGCCGGCGTCAATAGTGCTGCATTCGTTGATGGCGCTGGCCGTTTGCGAATGATTTTTGAAGGCGGCTCACCTTCTGACACGAAGTGGTCGACGGTGTCTACTGATGGTGGTGCGAACTGGTCAGTCGACAGAGCATTTCGCTGGCCCACCGAAATTCAGGCGTCGTTCGGGCACATCAGTGTGGTCGCCGCGCCGAATGGCGGCTATCGCGGGTTCGTACGCAACGAAACTGGCATCGCGTCGGTGTATTCAACGGATGGTCAAACCTGGACGAAAGAGTCGGGCCTTCGACTCACTCCTTCGGCGTTCGGTCTCGAGAAACTTGACGGTGGTGGTGTCGCCAAACTTCCCGACGGTCGCTATCGAATGTACGTAGGCGACGAGTCGTCATACTTTCGTAGGTGTGGCAGCGACAAGGCAGTCAACACCAAGATCTACAGCGCAACGAGCACCGATCAACTCACTTGGACCGTCGACTCGGGTTACCGCATCGGGCCCGAGCTAGGCACACGCTGCAATCTGCACCCACATGCATTCGTTGACCCGAGCGGTGCAGTGGGCATCGTTTTTCACGTCAACAACGACATTGAGAAGTCGAATTCTGAGTGGCAGTCGTCGTGTCACTACGCACTCTCAACCGATGGGCTCACGTTCAGCGCACCGAAGCGGATACCAGCAACGATGAAGAAGACGAGCTTCGGCACCGAGAACACCGCAGATGATTGCGACCTCATGGTGATGCCCGACAACACGCTGCGATTGTTTGCATCACTGTTTGGGCCTGGCCCCGATGGCAACCAGATATTTATGTCGACGGGCACCGTAGCCGTAAAGACCACTGCAACAACGGCGGCACCAGCGGCAACGAGCCCAGCGACGACGAAAGTCATGAAGATCACCTGCGTAAAAGGCAAGGTCACTCGAGTGGTAAGCGGCGCGCCGCCCAAGTGCCCGCCTGGGTTCAAAAAGAAGTAGTTCACAGCGTCGTGGCACGAAGTTTTGATCGCGACCCCAAGAACACCATCGTTATGCCCAGTGGGCAGCGAGCACATCGCGACACGGTGCGTCAGAGCGAGGTCATTAGACGACAGTTTGAGTCACCGTGCGACGGAGTGTGGAGCTTGGTCGGCAACGGGCTCTCAAACCAAACCTTCATCAAGGCCCGCGATGGCGTGATTGCCATCGACACTGGCGAGAGCATCGAAGAGATGCGCGAGGCGTTGCGTGAGCTGCGCGCCGTCGAACAGGCGCCGATAGTTGGCGTCATCTACACGCACTTTCACTACGTCGACGGCACTGCCGCGATTCTTGAAGAGTCTGATGGTGCTGGCAAATCCGGTGGTGCAGCGACCCGCGCCAACGCGGCTGGCGCGAAGTTACCAATCGTTGGGCACAAACGAATTGCCACGAACCGCACGCGCGCTTCGGCCGAGATTGGTCCGGCGTACTCGCGCGGCCTCGTCGAGCAGTTCGCTATCGCGCTTCCGGCAGACGGCCCTGATGGTCTCGTCAACGTCGGCCTTGGGCGTTGGTATCGCAACCCGGCGCACGCACCGTTCACATCTGGGCACCTGCCGGTGACGCAAGAGCTCGACGACTCGACGGGCACATTCACGCTCGCTGGTGAGACCATTGAGTGGGCGCACTGCCCCAGCGACTCAGACGACTCGGTGAATTTCTACTTCGCCTCGCGCGGGCTGTGCGTGCATAACACCGTGTGGCCGGTGCTCTTCAACGTGTACGCGATTCGCGGCGAAGAGTATCGCGACCCACGTGTGCTGCTGAGAGGTTTCGACCAGGTGCTCGCATGGGAACCAGAGCATCTCATCGGCGCTCACGGCCCGGCAATCTCGGGCAAGAAGCAGATTCGCGAACGCGTCACACGTTCACGTGACGCAATTCAGTTTCTGTGGGATCAAACCGTGCGCGGCATCAACAAGGGCTGGACTGCCGATGAAATTGCCGACCGGGTGAAACTGCCCGCCGGCTGCGACGATGACTACCTCACGTCAGAGCTCTACGGCGTGGCAGAGCACCACGTGCGGCAGATTTTCGCCGGATTACGGGGCTGGTTTGACGGTGACGAATCGAAGTTGTTTCCGATGGAACCAGCCGAGCGCTATCAACGACTCATCGATGGTTTTGGTGGTCGCAGCAAAGTGCGCGAACAGTCGGCGAGAGCGCTCGACAACAACGACGTTCGCTGGGCTACCGAAATGGCGACGTGGCTTGCGCGCACGACTGGCGCGACAGCCGATGACAAAGCACTTCTCGCCCGATGCATGCGCACGATCGGTGAGCGAACACCGGCCGCCAACATTCGCAACTGGGCACTCACCCGCGCCCGACATCTTGATGGCTCTGGTCCGATGGATCGCTACTACCAGCACCGCTTCAGCGCACGACTCGTGCAACACCACGACAACGCCACGATTATCAACACACTGCGAGTAACACTCGAACCGTCACTCGTCGAGGGCATCGATCATCTCGCTGCGTTCGTCGTTGACGGTGAGCGACTCAGCTTGCACGTGCGAAACGGCGTAGCGGTGCCGACGCGCGTGTCGACCAGCGCGGCAAGCTCGAGCGAAGCCACACTCACACGCAACACGCTGATTGACGTGCTCTCTGGCCGCACAACATGGTCGGAGTGCGTGCAGCGCGGCTCGATAGTCGTCTCGGGCGACTCCACGACACTCAACCTCGTTCGGGCGGCATTCGATGTGCCCGGTCTCAGGTCATGAACGGCCACTCGACGCAACCCACTGGCCCAGCACTTCCGCGGGCGACACGACCGTTCGCGGGCAATATGGCTCGCTTGCTATCCGAATCTAAGCCCGCGGCTGAGCCGCTGACCCTGCCGCAGAAGAGTGCTCCGAACGTGGTGATCGTGCTGCTTGACGACGTAGGTTTCGGCACGTGCTCGACCTTCGGTGGTCCGGTGCCGACGCCCGCTCTCGACCGAGTGGCGCGAGAGGGTTTGCGCTTCAACCAGTTCCACACCACCGCACTGTGCTCGCCGACTCGAGCAGCGATGTTGACCGGGCGCAATCATCACGCCGTGCACATGGGAGGCATTGCAGAAGCCGGTTCGGCGTTTCCGGGTTACGACTGCATCATTCCGCGCGAGGCGGCGACCGTTGCCGAAGTCCTGAAACTCTCCGGCTATTCCACCGCGGCGTTCGGTAAGTGGCATCTCACGCCACTGCGCGAACAGAGTTTGACCGGCCCGTTCGACCGTTGGCCGATGGGCTTGGGCTTCGAGCGCTTCTACGGAATCCTTTCAGCCGAAGCGAGCCAGTACGAGCCACCGATGTTCGATCAGACCACACCGGTGATGCCGTATGAACACAACGAGCGCTACCACATGACCGAAGACATCGCCGACCGCGCAATCGAGTGGATGCAACTGCAGCGCTCGACCAACCCGCATCGTCCGTTCTTCGCCTACTTCGCGACGGGCGCGATGCACTGCCCACACCACGTGTGGCCAGAGTGGGCCGACAAGTTCAAGGGTCAATTCGACGATGGATGGGATGCGCTTCGACAACGCGTCTATGAACACCAACTGCAACTCGGTGTCATTCCGAAGGGCACGGTGCTAACGCCGCGACCGGCGGAGATCCCCGCATGGGGCGAATACCCCGACAAATACAAACCAGCCGCGCGACGACTGATGGAAGTGTTCGCCGGTTTCATGGCGCACACCGACGCCCAAGTCGGCAGATTGCTCGACGCACTCGACGATCTCGGCATTGCCGATAACACCATCTTCGTCTATGTCACTGGCGACAACGGCGCGTCAGCTGAGGGCACGGTGCACGGTGCGTGGAGTGCACCATCGTTTCAGAACGGTATGCCAGAAGACCCCGACTGGATCCTCGAACACATCGACGACTTCGGCACAGCACGCTGCGAGAACCACTACAACCTCGCGTGGGCGTGGGCACTCGACGCACCGTTCCAATGGATGAAACAAGTCGCGTCGCACTTCGGTGGCACTCGCAACGCCATGGCAGTTCGCTGGCCGATGGGCATCAGCGACAAGGGCGGGCTAAGACAGCAGTTTCACCACGTGGTCGATCTCTACCCCACGATCCTCGAAGCAGCGGGCATCGAGGCGCCAAACAGCGTGAACGGCATCGAGCAGATGCCGCTGCACGGCGTGTCAATGATGCCGTCGTTCGCCAATGCGAACGCGGCCGAGACGCATCACACGCAGTACTTCGAGATGTTCGGCAACCGCGCGATGTATCACGACGGATGGATTGCGTCGTGTTTCCACGGTCGTGTGCCGTGGGATCGCTTCGGTTCGGTGCCGTTCGACGGACCGCAAGAGAAGTGGGAGCTCTACGACATTCGCAACGACTTCTCGCAAGGCGTTGATCTTGCCGCCGAGCACCCCGATCGACTCGAGCAACTCAAGAGCCTGTTCGACAGCGAGGCGAAACGACACAACGTGTACCCGTTGAAAGAGCCGGCGCAGACCTTCGGACCAACGTTCTACGTGGGCGATGCACTCGGCGACATCACTTCGATGACCTACACCGCCGTCAACTGGCGCATGCCCGAGCGCAACGTGGTGAACCTGAAGAACTGTTCGTTCCGTATCGTTGCCGATGTAACGGTTGGCAATGGCGCGCATGGCGTGATCGCCTGCCAAGGCGGCAACATGGCTGGCTGGAGCCTGTACCTCGACGATGGCTCTCGGCCGGTGTACCACTACAACTGGGTCGGTCACGAGCACTACGTGGCGACGGCGAAAAAACCGCTATCACCCGGCAGACACCGCATTGAGGTCGACTTCGTCTACGACGGCGGATTCGGCGCAGGCGGTGATGCCGTCATGTCAGTGGATGACGCGCCGGTTGCAGCAGTTCGTGTTGAGCGCACGGTGCCGGTGGTGTTTTCGATGAGCGGCGAAACTTTTGATGTCGGTCTCGACTCTGGTGCAGTGGTCGGCAACTACCCGCATGTGTATCGCTTCACCGGCGAGATTCACTCGGTGCTGCTCGAACGCCTGAGCGAACCGTCACCCGAGATCAAAGCGATGGTGGCCGACGCTGAGTTCCGCGCGAGTCTGATGATTCAGTAGCGACATTCCGACCGACTGCCGAACAACCTTCGGCGAGTAGGGTCGCTGCATGGCTGCACACGACAAAAAACTCGGTTACAACACTGGCTACTGGGGCTCTGGTCCTCCTGCTGGTGTTGTCGAGGCGGTGAAAGAAGCCGACAAACTCGGCTTTCATTCATTGTGGACTGCCGAGGCGTATGGCAGTGACGCACTCACGCCACTCGCTTGGTGGGGTTCGCAGACCAAACAGATCAAACTCGGCACCGGCATCGTGCAGATGAGTGCGCGCACCCCTGCTGCGACCGCCATGTCAGCGATGACACTCGATCACCTGAGCGAGGGGCGGTTGATTCTCGGTCTCGGTGCGTCGGGCCCGCAAGTGGTGGAAGGTTGGTACGGCCAGCCCTACCCGAAACCGCTCGCCCGCACGCGGGAGTATGTCGACATCGTGCGACGCATCGTGCGACGTGATGAGCCCGTCGATTTTCACGGCGAGTTCTATGACATGCCGCTGCGCGAAGGCGGCCTCGGTTTGGGCAAAGCGCTGAAGAGCACGATTCACCCGTTTCGCAAGGAGATCCCCATCTACTTGGCGGCAGAAGGCCCGAAGAACGTCGCACTTGCTGCCGAGATCTGCGACGGATGGCTACCACTGTTCTATTCGCCGAAAGACGACGCGCATTACCGCCGTTGCCTCGACGAAGGCTTTGCTAAGTCAGGCGACGCATCGAAGCGCGATCGATTTGAAGTGGTGTCGTCGCTGTTCGTCGTACCCGGGGACGATGCAGACAAGTGTGCCGACTTCATTCGCCCGTTCGTCGCGCTCTACGCGGGCGGCATGGGTGCAAAGGGAGCGAACTTTCACTTTGAGGTGTTCGCGCGTATGGGTTGGGAGCACATCGCCAACCAGGTGCAAGAGCTCTACTTGCAGGGCAAGAAAAAAGAGGCGGCCGCATTGATTCCGCTTGAGATGGTCGAAGATGTCGCACTCGTCGGCCCGCTCGACAAAATCAAAGGTGAGCTGCCGAAGTGGAAGGAAACTGCAGTCACCACCTTTTTGGTGGGAGGACCTGCATCGATGTTGTCGATGTACGGCGACCTGCTCGCGTAGCGAGAGTGCGACACGGTACGACGACCTACTCGCGCCTGCGAGCGGTGAACTAGTCGCAGCAGCTGTCGCGCCACCCGCAGCCAGCGCACTTGTAGTGCGCGTGTTCGGGGTGTAGTGCATGACCACACTGCGGGCATTCACTGAAGATCGCGAATCGCGCGTTGCACGATGTTTCGGCCCGTGGCACGGGCACTTGGGTCGCAGTGCGCGTCTCAGACGACTCGTGTGACGCAATCGACCCTGTTGATACAGGTTGTGCACTCATGCGACACCTAGCGTAGAACGCCGCGGCTCACACATGACTGATAGTTCTCCTCTCGCCACCGAAACGGGTGAACTGCCAATTATCAGACCGGGCAGTGCGCGCTCAGCCCTCTCGCACGAACAGTTCCGCCGCATCTTCATCGCGTCATTCGGGTCGAACATCGGCTCATGGATTCAAAACGTCGTCTTACCGATCTATATCTACAACCGCACCGGCAAGGCGTCGGTGGTGGCACTGCTCATCTTGGCGCAGATGGGGCCATTGCTCTTGCTGGCAATCCCCGCTGGTGTCATCGCTGATGCCGTCGATCGTCGCAAGTGGCTGCAGGCGATGCAGTTAGTGATGCTCACCTTCAGTGTGGTGCTGGCTGCGCTGGCGCGCGTCGACGCGCCAATCTGGGCGATCTTTCTCGCACAGCTTGGTGTGGGCATCGGCGGTGCACTGAATATGCCGGCATGGTCGGCATTGCTGCCCTCGCTCGTGCCGCAGCACGATCTGCCCGGCGCGATGTCGTTGAATTCCACACTCATCAACGGTTCACGAGTGATTGGGCCAATCCTGGTGGCGTTGCTCTCACCACTCGGCGCTGAAGCATGGCACTTCTTTGCTTTCAACGCACTTACGTATCTGTTGGTGGTGTGGGCGCTGTCGCGCACGCAGACACCGCACCACGCCCCCGACCCCACGCGCGGGTGGAAGCGATTCACCTTTGCTTTCCGCGTCGCGAAAGAACGCCCGGTGGTTCGTCGACTGTTGCTCAGCTTGGCGTTGTATTCGCTCATCTCGCTGCCCTACATCGGGCTCTTCCCCGCTGTTGCCGAGTTGAACTTCGGCATCAACGATTCGAGTGCCATCTACAAGTGGCTGTACGCCACATGGGCACTCGGCGCTGCACTCGGCGGGCTCGCTCTCGGCACCGTGTTTGTCGGAAGAGATCCGCGCGTGATGATTCGCTGGGGTTTTCTCGCTAACGCAGTCGCCATGGCGGGGTTCGCCGCTTCGCGGTCGGCGGTGCCGGCGTTCATCACTGGGTTTCTTCTCGGCGTGTCGTATTTCTTCACCACTACGGCGATGTCAACCGTGATGCAAGGGCGCCTCGCTCCGCACGAGCGCGGCCGCACAATGGCGCTGTGGTTCATGTCGTTCGGCGGCACGGTGCCAATCGGCAACATGGTGTTCGGCCCGCTGGTCGACCAATACGGCACGAGGTGGTTGCTGTTTCTTGGTGCAGCGTGGGCGCTGGTGTTGGCGTGGTGGTGCAACACCCGCGCGATTGACGAACGCGCCGCCTAGGCGAAGGCAGCCACGAGGCGCTCGAGACCAGCCACACGAGAGCCCTTCACCAACACGGCATCGCCGTCACCAAACTCGCCGACGCGAGCGATTGCTGCTTGCAGCGTTATCGACTCTTCGCCATACAAATTGGTATCGACACAAATCAACTCAATCTCGTGGCGACGGGCCAGAGCAGCCATGGCGCGGTGTGAGATCTCGGGGTTCTTCAGCTCGGCCATGACGCCGACAAATGCGACGCGACGTCGCGCTGGCACCGCTGCAAGCGTGTCAAATGCGGCAGCCATCGACTTTGGGTTGGCGTTGTAAGCGTCGTCGATCAGCGTCACCCCGCGCGCCGTGGTGTGCAGATGCATTCGGTTGGGCGACATGGGCGCCGATGTGAGGGCGGCCGCGGCTGCGTGAACATCGACACCACACTCACCCGCTGCGGCAATCGCTGCCGCCGCGTTGTGGGCACTGTGGCGACCGGCGATCGGCAAGGCAAACGACACGTCGCCCCATGGCGTGGCGAGGTGAACGGTGGCGTGGGCACGATCGTCGAGGTCAACTCGAGTGATACAGACCGTGGCTTCAGACGATTCTCCGAATGTGACCACTCGCGCTGACGTGCGGGCTCTCATCGCGAGCACCCGCTCGTCGTCGGCATTCAAGATTGCCACGCCGTCACTTGGAAGTGCTTCGACGAGTTCGCCCTTGGCGCGTGCGATGCCGTCGAGGTCGTCGAGCAGGGCACTGTGGGCTTCGGCGACCGCAGTAACGATGCCGATGCGAGGCAGACCGACTTCGGTAAGGCGCGTGATTTGCCCGTGGCCACGCATGCCCATTTCCAGCACTAGTGCTTCGGTGTCGTCGTGGGCGTTGAGCAAGGTGATGGGCACACCCTGGTCGTTATTGAACGAACGCGAACTTGCCGCAACCTTCAAGGCTGACCCGATTGCAGCTGCTGCAAAATCTTTGGTGGTGGTCTTACCCACCGACCCAGTGATACCTACTACTCGGTGTCGCACTCGATCGGCGAGCGACTCACGCGCGAAGCGACCGAGTTGGCGAAGTGCTTCGAGCGTGTCGGGCACCACAATCGCGGTACCGCGCCCCGGTTCGCGTGAGGTGAGATAGGCGCCTGCCCCGCGTGTCAATGCTTCATCGATGTATTCGTGTCCGTCACGTTCGGCGATGATTGGCACAAACAACTGCCCCATCTGCAAAGTGCGCGAGTCAAAGGTGGCACCGGCAAGGTGTGCGTTCTTGCCGCTGAGACGACCACCTACGGCATGCGCAACGTCTGTTGCCATGAACCGCATACGAACATCAAGCGTACGAGGCAAGTACCGTTGAGATGAGTGAATTCGCGCTCGCGCACCCATGTGATCGTCGTGTTTGGCGGCGAATCGGCCGAGCATGACGTAAGTTGCGTGACGGCGGCGCACGTCTTGCGTGCACTCGACCCAGCGAAGTATCAAGTAACCACCATCGGCATCTCGCGAGAGGGTAAATGGATGCTCGCCGAAGGCGCGATGGCCGCACTCTCACGCGGTAGAGATTCGTTGCCCGAGCGGCTAGAAGCGACTGGTCAACCATCGTCGTTGGGTGAAGTGATCGCGGGTGCGCGGCGACTAGCGCTTGGTGGTGCGGAACTTCGAGCGGCGCTCGTGGCGGTCGAGCGCGAGAGTGACGAGTTCATCGAGTAAGGCCGAGTACGAAAGCCCGGTGGCTTGCCACAGTTTCGGGTACATCGATATCGGCGTAAACCCCGGAATCGTGTTGATCTCGTTACACAAGAACCCGCGACCGGTGCTGCCGTCGGCACGCTTCTCTTCGTAGAAAAAGTCGACGCGCGCCATGCCCTCGGCGCGGACTGCATTGAACACCCGAATCGCCATCTCGCGCACGGCCGCCGAGTCGGCATCGCTGAGTTGGGCAGGCACCAGCAGTTGTGCGCCGCCACCTTCGTATTTGTCTTCATAGTCGTAAAACTCTCGACCAGGAACGATTTCGCCAGCCACCGACGCGCGCGGTTGGCGATTGCCGAGTACTGAGACTTCAATCTCGCGACCCGTGACGGCTTCTTCAAACAGCACCCACTCGTCGTAGACGAGCGCGGCGCGAACTGCAGTCTCAAGTTCGTCGCGCGACTTCACCTTTACGACTCCGACCGACGAGCCCATGTTGGCGGGCTTCACGAACAGTGGCAGCCCGAGCTGCGCAACGACGTCATCGAGACGAGCTGCTGCGGTGATGCTGGAGCTACCAGTACCTGTGCCGCCTGCGGCGTGCGTCAGCTGGTCTTCGCGCAGTGCGACGAACCTTGGTTGCGCGATACCCTCGGCGGCGAGCACGCGCTTGGTGGTGGCCTTATCCATCGACACGGCGCTGCCGAGCACACCGGCGCCAACATAGGCGACGTGGGCGAGT
>RGSV01000210.1 GCA_010025655.1 Acidimicrobiia bacterium | reverse complement strand
AACATGGCCGAAGGAGTACGGCGGCAAAGGGCTGACCACGCTCGAGGGTGTCGTGTTGACCGAAGAATTCGCGCGTGCGCGTGCGCCGATGCGCGGCGACTTCTTCGGTGACACGCTTGTTGGCCCGACGCTGCTGCAGTGGGGCACCGAAGAGCAGAAGAAAGAATTCTTGCCGCAGATCTTGTCGGGCAAGATGCGCTGGTGTCAGGGCTTCAGCGAACCCAACAGCGGTAGTGACCTCGCGAGTCTGAAAACATCCGCAGAACTCGACGGTGACGAGTGGGTGATCAATGGTCAGAAGGTGTGGACCACTGGTGGCCATCACGCCGACTATTGCTTCTTGCTCACTCGCACCGACGCAACTGCACCGAAACACAAGGGCATCTCGTATCTCTTGGTGCCGATGCGACAGCCCGGTGTTGAAGTGCGCGGCATCACGCAGCCCGATGGCACGGCAGAGTTCTGTGAAGTGTTCTTCACCGACGCTCGTTGCCCGAAAGACAACGTCGTCGGTGGTGTCAACAACGGCTGGCAGGTCGCCAACTCAACGCTCGCCTTTGAGCGTGGCATGAGTGCGACGACGGGTTACCGCCGCTTCGAAGAGGAGTACCGCCTCATGCTTGCTGCCGCGATCGAAAATGGTCGCATTTGCGATCACGGCACGAGACAGCGCCTGATGCAGTTCTATTCGAAGATTCAGATTCTGCGGTTCAACGGTCTGCGGTCACTCGGTGCAACTCTCAGCGAGAAGAAAGACCTCGGCGTGATTGCCCTCGGTGTCGCCAACAAAATGTTCTGGAGCGAGATGCACCAGCGAGCGATGGAACTTGCACTCGACATCTACGGTGCGCATTCAATGCTGATCGACACTGGCCCCGCATCTGGCACCTGGCCCGGAGCCCTGCGCGAAAAGCGTCGTGCGGGATACCCTGCGAGCGCAATGATGTCGTCGTTCTTCTTCTCGCGTTCGGAGACGATCTGGGGCGGCACGAGCCAGATTCAGCGCAACATTGTTGGTGAGCGTGTGCTCGGTTTGCCCAAAGAACCAAAACCGGCTGGAGGCGAGAAGTAAATGTCGTTCGTCGACGCCATCAAATCGTGCTTTCGCAACTACGCGAAGTTCCGGGGTCGTGCGGGGCGCAGTGAGTATTGGTGGTTCTTCCTATTTACCGTGCTCGCCCAAACCGTTGCGTCTTCGATTAGCGACGACTTCGGCAACCTCGTGGGGCTCGCCGTGTTTTTACCGGGTCTCGCCGTGCACGTGCGTCGTATGCACGACACGGGTCGCAGCGGGTGGTGGGTAGGGGCGTTTTACGGTTCGATTGGCGTGGTCATCGTGTCTGTGGTGGTGCTCATTGTTGATGCTGCGCTCGACTTCGACGACTTTGCGAACGGCACCTTCGCGAGTGACGACTTCTTTGGTGACAACGTCTCGGCTGGGTCAGTCGCCTTCGTCGGCATCGCAACACTCGCCGCTCTTGCACTGCTGGTCATCAACTTCGTATTTCTCTGTCAGCGCAGCAAGACCAACGAGAATCGTTTCGGGCCACCGCCGCCACCGAAGGTGTTGTAGATGATGAAACATCACGTCGCACCACGTCGACTCGCGGTGTGGTGCGGGGTGATGCTGAGCGTGCTGCTTGGTGCGTGCGGCAAGGTATCCATCGACTCGACCTATGTCGGCAACGCCGATCTTGGCGCCTATGTCAAGGCGCCGAGCGACTACAAGACCGAAGTGGTGCAGACGCAACCTGAGTTCACGATGCATGGGTTCTGGGCACCAGGCGGTAGCAAGAGCACACTGCTCGAGCCGTCGGCAGCCGTGAGCGGCGTGGTGATTCGTCGTCTGCCCACGACCGAAGAACAAACTGATCTCGACTATCTCGGTCGCACCGTTGCGTTCACCGACCTCGATCAAGCATTTGAAGAAGGCTTTGCCGTTGTGAGCGAGGGCCCGAGTGATACCCGCGTTTCGGCTCTGGCGGGGGAGAAGCTGGTCTATGACCTGCAGACCGAGAACGGCACGTTGCGCGTGGTGCAGGTGAGCGTCGCCGATCGCGTCAAAGGTGAGGTGTATGGCGTGGTGATTGGTTGCAGCGTGGTGTGTTTTAACGCCAATCGTGCGACGATAGACAACATCGTGAAGGACTTCCGCCTCAGCTCATGACCGCCTGGCCAACCCCGAACGGCAACGGCAGCGCGAACGGCAGCAGCCACGCGAACGGCAACGGCAACGCGAACGGCAACGGCCACGCAACTGGCCACGTCGCCACCACCCCACGCCGCAAGCGCCGCAACGCGACCGGCTGACTCATCCACTACCAGTTCGCCGCGCTCATACGGGAGAGAGCTGCGAGGCTCCAACAGCGTGATGCGATCGGGCTCCGTGCTCCACGCGCGCAACGAATCGGCGACGCGCTCCGCAACCTCAGGGTTGCGCGTGATCCAGACTATTCGCGTATCGCGCGCAAGTGCAGCACCGAGTGCCGCCTTGGCCGCATGCGGAACGTGAATGAGCGA
>RGSV01000209.1 GCA_010025655.1 Acidimicrobiia bacterium | reverse complement strand
CTCGAGAACGCCTACGACGGCTTCGGTTTCGGACTTGGCTTCAGCGTGGTGGTCGACGCTGCAGCGGCCAAGGTACACGGATCGGTAGGCGACTTCGGGTGGGGTGGCGCGGCGAGCACAACGTTCTGGATCGACCCAACCGACGGCGTTGCTGCGGCGTTCTACACGCAACTCTTGCCGTCAAGTACCTGGCCGATTCGGCCTTACTTTCGCAATCTGGTGTATCAAGCCATCGTCGACTGACACTGCGCCGCAAGTGGCGCGGCGCGCCCGGCGCATGTGCCGCCCGACTACGCCAGGCGCGTGAACTCGCCAGGCACATCACGCGCGATGCCGTAGTCATCGACGTCAACTTCCACCTCACTCGCTGAGTGCTCGCTGTGATAGCGCCAGCGCCGCTCGCCGATGCGGGCAAAGGTGCGCAGTCGCGGTTCGATCTGCAGCGTCTCGACATCGACATGGGCGACGTTCAAACTTGCCGCATGCCCGACGAGCAACGGCAGGCGCTTGCAGATGATCGACGATGAAAAAGGTGTCATACGTAACGCGATGTCGCTGCAGCCGTCAAGATCAGGGCGGTGGGCACCGTTGATCTCGCCCCACCGGCCAGATCGGTCGCGCCCAAGCCACAAGTCGGGTTCATCCATGTCGCGAAACAGCATGAACTGCTGCACGATGAGCGTGGCCGAGAGTCGCAGCACGAATTGCGCACGGTCGCTGCCAAGTGCGCCCTGCGCGGTGTAGCCCTCATTCTCGAAGCGAATATCGACGCTGCTGGTGTGTGTACCACCTTCGTCGTCGAGCATCGACCATTCGGCGTGCAGCCCCGAGTGCGGAAACGGCATGACCACAGCCACATCACAGCCTCGCAGATACCGTCGTGAGGGTGATTACCCTCGCCGCAGCACAAGAGCAGGTGTGGTCTGGCGTCACGCGTCTTGACCCACGCGAAGTGTCGTGTGAGGCGGCTGCCGGTCTGGTGTTGGCCGCCGATGTCGTGGCGAGTGAGAACGTGCCTCCATTTGCGAACACTGCCGTTGATGGTTTCGCCGTGCGGTCGGCCGACGTGGCCGCAGCCCCGACAACCTTGCGCGTCATCGGCACGTTGGCTGCCGGCGATGGCACCGAGTGGCACGTCGACGCTGGGCAAGCCCTGCGCATCATGACCGGAGCACCGATGCCTACTGGTGCCGATGCTGTCGTGATGGTCGAAGACTGCGAGACCGTAGGTGACCAGGTGACGGTGCGGCGCAGCGTGCTGAGTGGCACAGCGGTGCGTCCGGTTGCCGACGATGTGCGGGCTGGTGAAGCAGTGTTCGCTAACGGCACGGTGTTGAATGCCGCGGGTGCAGGAGTGCTCGCCAGCATCAACGCTCGAACGGTCCGTGTGTATCCGCGCGCCAAGGTGGCGTTGTTGTCCACTGGCGACGAGTTGGTCACCGATGGCTCGCCACTCGTGCGTGGTCAGATTCGTGAGAGCAACCTCACGATGCTCGAGTTGTTGATTGCTGCTGCCGAGTGCGAGGTGACCAACTATGGCGTCATCAAAGACGATGAAGCAGTGCTCGAGCAGACCTTGCGTGATGCCGCTGCCCGCCACGACGCCATCGTGACGAGTGGAGGGGTGAGCATGGGAGACTTCGACGTAGTCAAGGCCGTGTTGTCACGCATCGCCGAGATGCAGTGGATGCAGATGGCGATCAAACCTGCCAAGCCGTTCGCCTTCGGAATACTCACTAGCGGCAATCGCCGAGTGCCAATTTTCGGTCTGCCCGGCAACCCCGTTTCATCGATGATCAGTTTCGAGCTGTTGGCCCGACCGGCACTGCGCAAGATGATGGGGCACACGACCAACCTCGTGCGCCCGAGCGTGCGCGCAGTTGCCGACCAAGCGTTGCGTCGCAGGCCAGACGGCAAGGTGCACTTCATGAGGGTGTTTGGTCACTTCGCTGCAGATGGCCGTCTGCACGTGCGTGATGGTGGTCCACAGGGCAGCCACCAACTGGCAGCGACCGCCGCAGCGAATGCGCTCGCGGTGGTGCCCGATGGCAACGGCATCGGGGCTGGCGAAGAAGTCGACGTGATGCTGCTGGCGTAGCATTTCGCCATGCCGACGAGCCGCCCGCAGGCGCAACAGCCGGCCAAGCCCGAGTTGATCGATTCGTTCGGTCGCACGGTGCGCGATCTGCGCATCTCGGTGACCGACCGCTGCAACTTCCGCTGCACCTACTGCATGCCCGAAGAGGGGATGAAATGGCTGCCGCGCACCGACGTGTTGTCTTACGAAGAGATTCGTCGCGTGGCCAAGGTGTGTGTCGATCGTTTCGGTGTCGACGGCATTCGTCTCACTGGTGGCGAGCCGACGGTGCGCGCGCACTTGCCGGTGCTGGTTGCGCGCCTCGCCGAACTCACCGTGCCTGCCGATGCCGACTCGCCGCGTGCGGGGCAGCCGGTCGACCTCGCGCTCACCACCAACGGTGCGACGCTCGCGCTCGTCGCCGACGACCTACGAGATGCGGG
>RGSV01000208.1 GCA_010025655.1 Acidimicrobiia bacterium | reverse complement strand
GCTCGTAGTGCGTTCGAACCCATCGTGCAACGTGTCGTGGCGCACGCGCCGCTCGTTGAAGTCGCCACGCCCGGAGTGATTGTCTTTGCCACGCGTGGGCCGTCGCGATACGTCGGCGGCGATCAATCACTTGCCGCGTTGGTGCACTCTGTGGTGGGTGATGCGCTACGCGCTGACCTACCCGACGCACAGACACGCTTCGGCGTGGGCATCGCCGACGGGCGCTTGGCTGCTGCAATCGCTGCGCAACATGCGTGCGCATCGGGTGAGCCGCTCGTGGTGCCGACGCATGCATCGACACGTTGGCTCGCCACCGCGCCAGTGCGTGCGCTCATTGACTGCGTCGACATCATCGGTGCAGTCGGGGCGGGTGTGCCCGGGGCCGACGACGTTGCGTCGTATCGCGACATGGTGTCGCTGTTAGAGCGTCTCGGCTTGTACCGCTTCGGCGATGTTGCGGCTCTCGACGAAGCACATCTCATCGCTCGTTTCGGTGCTTTTGGGCGTGACTTGTCGCGGTTGTCGCGCGGGCTCGATCGTCATCCGCCGCTTGCCGTCGAGCCGCCGCCTGATCGCGTATGCCTGCTGCAGTTTGACGGGCCGGTCGAATCACGCGATGCGGTGGTTGATGCCACCGAGGTACTCGCCACACAGTTGGTCGACCATCTTTCAACGCAGGGGTTGGCGATGGTGCGACTGCACCTTTTGCTCGAATCTGACCACGGCGAGCGCAGCGAGCGAATGTGGTATCGCGCCGAAGGTTTCTCGGCTCGCGCCGTGGTCGAAACGCTGCGCTGGCAACTTGATGCATGGATTCTGCACGACACGCCGACGAGTGGTGTCGTGTCGGTACGGTTGTCGCCCGAACAGCTCATTGCTCATACGGGGCGTCAGTCGGCATTGTGGGGCGGCGAGCGCGACGGTGATCGTCACGCGCAACGGGCAGTGCGGCGTGTGGCCGACATGAACGGTGCTGAGTCAATCACTGTGCCGGCGTGGCGTGGCGATCGCGACCCGGCCCGCACGTTTCAGTTCGTGCGCAGCGATGCGGTCGATCTTGAGCGGCGCACCGCTGGCGATGCGGTTGATCTCACGGTGGGCGAGTGGCGCGGTGCGTTGCCGTCGCCGGCCCCGTCGTTGGTGTTTGACGCATCACGTGCCGCCGCAGATGTGTCGCTCACCGCCGCAAACTCTGCTGCAGACCCCGTTCGCGTGCTTGATGTCAGTGGTCGCACCGTCATGGTCGATGCACGACATGCGATGAGTGGCGAGCCGACGTGTGTTTGGGTTGGCGACACTGCCTACGACGTGGTGGCATGGGCTGGGCCGTGGCCGCTCGAAGAACGCTGGTGGGATGCGCGCCGTGCGCGACGCGCCGTGCGCCTGCAGGTGGTGGTGCAAGCGCGCGAGCGGCAGAACACGGCGCCGCGGCAGAACACGGCGCCGCGGCAGGCGATGGTCGTCGTGCTCGAGCGTCGCGTGTGGCGACTCGCCGCGTGGTACGCCTGACTACTACCTTTTTGGCGTGGTCGTTGCTACTCCGCGCACGGCGAGTGAGTTGTGCGCCTACTTCGCCACTGCCACACCGATCGATGATCGTGAGCGCGAGTCGATTGCCGAGTTCATCACGGTGGTGCCGACACTCGCCGATCCGTTCAACGAACACGCCGACATCCGCCATGTGACTGCGTCGGCGCTGGTGGTGGGCGAGCGCGGCGTGGTATTGCATCTGCACAAACGTCTTGCCCTGTGGTTACAACCAGGTGGGCACATCGACGTAGGCGAAGATCCGGCCGCTGCGGCGGTGCGCGAGGCCACCGAAGAACTCGGTCTCGCGGTGGCGCATCCGCACGATGGGCCGCAGCTCATTCACCTCGATGTGCACCCTGGCCCGCGCGGGCACCGGCACTATGACGTGCGGTACCTGTTGCTCGCTGGCAACGACGACCCGCATCCGGGTGCTGACGAAAGCCCGCTCGCGCGGTGGTTCTCATTCGCCGATGCATATGCCATTGCCGACGCGGGTCTGCAGGGTGGCCTTGCCATCGCTGAGCGAACATATGTTCGCTATCGTGCATGAGTGTCGCTTGCGCCGCCTGACGACCGCGTTCGCTACGCCGAGTTGCATTGTCGCTCGCAGTTTTCGTTCTTGCACGGGGCGTCGTCACCCGAGCGACTCGTCGAGGTAGCCGGTCAACTCGGGCTTGATGCCCTCGCGCTGACCGATCGGCACGGCTTCTATGGCGTGGTGCGTTTTGCGCAAGCCGCGCGCGAAGTGGGTGTGCGCACCGTATTTGGTGCCGAGGTGGAATGTGGTCAGCCCGCTGCGTCACGCGGCAACCTCGTCGTTGTCGCCGACGGCCCCGACGGATACGTCGCGTTGTCGCGCGCGCTCACCGCCGGGCAGTTGCGCGGCAAGAAGTCGCAGCCCCAGTTCGACGTTGCGTCGCTTGCCGAAACGCTGCGTGACACCTGTTGGGTGCTCACCGGCGGTGCCGACGGAATGCTCGCTGCGGCGTT
>RGSV01000207.1 GCA_010025655.1 Acidimicrobiia bacterium | reverse complement strand
CACCGGCATGGAGACCGCCGCAGCCCTGCTCGCCGCACTCGTGCAACGCGAGCGCACCGGTCGCGGACAATTCATTGACGTCTCGATGGCCGAAACACTGCTCTACGTCAACGAGCATGCCCACGACCAGCTCTGGCAAGGCGACGTGCCAAGTGACTGGATTCGTTCGTTTCAGCCGGCCGACTATCCGGTGCTCACCACGCGCGACGGCAGTGTGGTGGTGGTTAGCGGTCATCCTGCATCGAAGACGAACTTCGCATGGTTCTGCGCGGCGATGGGCCGCGCCGACCTGGCGGACGACCCGCGCTTCATCGATGTACCGGCCCGACTCGCCCACTTACCCGAGTTTCACGCGATCTTGCAGACCTGGGCTTCGACCGTGGCGAACGCTGAAGAAATTGAACGCATCTTTGCCAATCACAATCTGGCAACCGGTCGCCTGCGCAGCGTGGCCGAGCTCGCCGACACCGACTGGGCGCGCGAGCGTGGTGCCATCACCGAGGTGTCGGATCGAGCTGGGGGCACGGTGCGTGTGCCGCAAAGCCCGTGGAAGTTCAGCGACGCCGACGTGCGCATTCGCGGGCTGCCGAAGTATCGCGGTGAAGACAACGAGCTGGTGTTACGCGAGATTCTCGGTATTGATGCCGACACGATCACGCAGCTACAGCGCGATGGCGTTACGAGCAGTCACGGCCCAACGCAGCAATAGCGATTGACTGCCGTCTAGGCGGCTATGCGATCAACGGCCGCTGTGGCCGAAACCGCCGCCTCGATCGTTGTCGTCGAGTGCTTCGACCACCGACCATTCGACGTTCGCGATGGCTTGCACCAGCAGTTGCGCAACGCGATCGCCACGGCGCACGTGGTAGTCGATCTGCGGGTCGTGGTTGATCATGATTACCTGCAACTCACCGCGATATCCAGCATCGATGATGCCCGGGGTATTGACCAGTGAGATGCCGTGTTTCAGCGCGAGACCGCTGCGCGGCACGACGAAACCTGCATAGCCGCGTGGAATCGCCACCGCCACCCCCGTTGGCACCAACGCTCGCCCTCCACCGGCTGCCAACACCGTGTCGACGCGGGCATGCAGATCTAGCCCGGCATCGTCGGCGTGGGCCTTGGTTGGCAGCGGCAACTGTGAGTCAAGGCGCACGACAGGCACGACAAGCGGTGAAGGCACCCCACGACACTACGACGCACCGCCGTAGTGTTGAGCGGTGCTCGTCTGGATGGATCTCGAGATGACCGGATTGGATCCGGCCGTCGATGTCATCGTCGAGATTGCCTCGCTCGTCACCGATGACGAACTCAACATCGTCGCTGAGGGCCCCGACCTCGTGATTCACCAACCTGAAGACGTGCTCGCCAAGATGGACCCCTTCGTTGTTGAAATGCACACCACGTCTGGACTGCTCGAGGCGATTCGCAGTTCGCGCACTACCTTGGCCGAGGCCGGCGATGCGACGCTGGCCTTCATCAAACAGCACGTGCCCGAACCACGCACCGTGCCGTTGTGCGGAAACTCAATCGGTACCGATCGCCGATTCTTGGCGCGCTATCTCCCCGACATCGAAAACCACCTGCACTATCGCAGCGTCGATGTCTCGAGTATCAAGGAACTCGCCAAACGGTGGTATCCCGCCGCATCGGTGTCGCGGCCGACAAAGGCCGGAGCACATCGTGCGCTCAACGACATCCTCGAGAGCGTGAAAGAGTTGGCGTTTTATCGCTCGTCATTCTTCGTCGCTTCACCGAGTAGGGATACGACGACCGCGCCAGACAACGTTGCCAACGACGGCTGAACGCACCGCGCTCCACGCTGCAATCGCCACGAAAAACACCGCGTGCAGCGGATACACGGCAGCTGTAAGCGGGCCAAAGTTGCCGACTCGCCGCAACATCACCACGAGTTGTGCGAGCGACGCGAGATAGAACCACGGCGATGTGACCACCCCGCCGCACAACGAAGTGATCCATGCGATGATTAGCAGTGCAGTGACACGGGGGATGACCACAGCCCCAGTCGCGGTGTTCTTGGTCCACCCTTCGACGAGTTGAGTGAAACCATCTGGATACATGCGGTATTCCACTTCATGCTGACGACCGACGAGGGCGACTGCGTCGGGCATCACGCGTGCCAGAGCCAGGTCTTCGACTACCGCCGCACGAACGAGCGGATGTGCGTGGCCGCCGACCGTCATGTAGGTGTCGCGTCGAACGGCCATACACGGGCCGTACGCCACTCGTCTTGATGTACCGCGTGGCGAGATACTCGCCACGAGCGATGACACAAGGTTGAAGAGCATGCTGAGTCGCTCAACAACACCGTGAGTGCGGTGCCACGGCATCACACTGACAAGAGCGTTCGGGTGCTGCCTCAGCACCGCGCAGAGTGAGTCGAGTGACGACGCACCGAGTCGCACGTCGGCGTCAAGAAACACCAGAACCTCTCGCGATGCGATCCCCGCGCCGCGCCAACAGGCATACGGTTTGCCGGCCCATCCGGCAGGCAATCCGT
>RGSV01000206.1 GCA_010025655.1 Acidimicrobiia bacterium | reverse complement strand
GCTCGACGGTGATTTCGACCGAGAGACGAGCCTTTGCCGAAAGGGTTGCGATGTGCTGGTCGCCATTGACGAACTCGATACCGGCAGGCAGCGGAATGTCTTTGGCTTTCAGGTCGGCGGGGCCGCTCACATCGACGCTGATTGCGACTGCATCGTCCACTTCGCTCTTGACGACGATGTCTTTCAGGTTGAGGATGATTTCAGTGACGTCTTCGGTGACACCGTCAATCGTCGTGAACTCATGCAGCGCCTTCTCGAACTTGACCGAGGTGATTGCCGCACCGGGGATCGAAGAGAGCAACATGCGTCGCAGTGAGTTGCCGATCGTGTGACCGAGGCCCGGATCGAGCGGCGACACGGAGAACTTCTGACGGTTGCCGGTGGCTTCGCCAACTGCGGCGACAGTGGGGCGCTGAATAACGAGCATGGTGTGGTCTCCTGGTGTCTTGGGGATTACTTCGAGTAGAGCTCGACGATCAGTTGTTCCTTGACCGGAACATCGATCTGTTCGCGCGTTGGCAGGTCGCGCACGACGACTGCCTTTCCGCCATCTTGCGCATCGAGCCACGCCACCGGGGCTCGCCCGAGGGTGTCGATGTTGTGCTGGATGACGATCATGTTTTTGGCCTTGTCAGACAGGGTGACAATCTCGCCCTTGCCGAGGGTGTACGACGGCACGTTCACGCGCTTGCCATCGACTTTCACCAGACCGTGACTGACGAACTGACGAGCCTGCGGACGAGTCGCTGCCCAGCCGGCGCGATACACCACGTTGTCGAGACGCAACTCGAGCAGACGAAGGATGTTTTCACCCGTCGGGCCGCTCATGCGCACCGCAGTTTCGTAGATCTTGCGGAACTGACGCTCGAGTACGCCGTAGATGTACTTCGCCTTTTGCTTCTCTTGCAACTGATTGAGGTATTCGCCCTCGCTTGAGCGACGACGAGTGCGGCCGTGCGGACCAGGCGGGAATGGACGACGATCAAGCGCCTTGGTGCCCTTGGCGTTCTCGAATACGTTGATGCCGAGACGGCGTGAGATGCGAACTTTTGGACCGGTGTAACGAGCCATGATTACGGACGCTTCCTCTTCGGCTGACGGCAGCCGTTGTGCGGCACAGGGCTCACATCTTTGATGCTCGTCACTTCGATGCCAAGGTTTTGAATCGAGCGCAACGCGGTGTCACGGCCCGAGCCCGGACCCTTCACCAAGACTTCGGCGCGACGCAGGCCGAGTTCCATTGCGGCACGACCGGCCTTCTCGGCGGCAAGTTGTGCGGCGAACGGCGTCGACTTGCGTGAGCCACTGAACCCCACGCCACCCGACGACGCCCATGCGATGACGTTGCCGGCCGGGTCGGTGATGGAGACGATTGTGTTGTTGAAGGTGCTCTTGATGTGCACCACGCCGGTGCTGACGTTGCGCTTTTCGCGCTTGCGAGTCTTGCGGGGTGCGGCTGCTGGCTTGGCGTCGGACATTTACTTCCTCACGGCGACTTTCTTGTTGGCGACGGTCTTCTTCGGACCCTTGCGTGTGCGCGCATTGGTGTGGGTGCGCTGACCCCGCACGGGCAGGCCCTTGCGGTGACGCGAACCTTGGTATGAGCCGGTTTCAATCTTGCGCTTGATGTCGGTCTGCACATCGCGACGACGATCGCCTTCGACCTTGAGATTGTTCTCGATATACATACGAATCTTGTTCACGTCAGAGTCGGTGAGGTCACGCACTCGCGTGTTCGGGTTGATGCCGAGGTCTGCACACATCTTGACCGAGGTCGGGCGACCAATGCCGTGGATGTAGGTGAGCGAAATCTCGACGCGCTTTTCGCGCGGGATGTCAACGCCGGAGATACGTGCCATGTGTGGTTGCCTTCTCTAACCCTGGCGCTGCTTGTGGCGCGGGTTCTCGCAGATGACCATGACGCGACCGTGGCGACGAATGACTTTGCACTTCTCGCACATCTTCTTGACGCTTGGGCGGACTTTCACGGTGTTCTCTGTTCCTGTTACTTGAATCGAAAGGTGATGCGACCTCGCGTGAGGTCATATGGTGACAGCTCGACTTGCACCCTGTCCCCCGGATTGATGCGAATGTAATTCACGCGCATTTTTCCGGAGATGTGAGCCAGAACGGATCGCCCGTTGGAGAGTTCCACCCGAAACATTGCGTTGGGCAATGACTCGGTGATCGTGCCTTCCAGCACGATGGCATCTTCTTTATTCTTTGCCAGAACTGACTCCTTCGAGCCCCGCAGGGCGACTCGTAACGCTATCGGGATGCCGTACCGTCGCCACCCGTGCCCTGCACCCCAGTCGCGCTGGAAATCACCGAGACCAGACGCGCAAAGACCTCATCGGGGGTACCCAGGCCATCGACCACGGCGAGGGTGCCCTGTCGGCGGTAGTGGGCGATCAGCGGAGCGGTTTGTTCTTCGTACAGCGCCAAACGCTGCTCGACGGCGGCGGGAGAGTCGTCGACGCGATGTTCTGCTGCCAACCGGGCGCTGAGTCGGGCCATCACCACATCACGAGGCACCTCGAGGTCGACCA
>RGSV01000205.1 GCA_010025655.1 Acidimicrobiia bacterium | reverse complement strand
CGATTGGGCTCTTCTACCGCGCGGGTCTTGACTACGTGAGTTGCTCGCCGTATCGAATTCCCATCGCGCGACTTGCGGCGGCACAAGCGATAATCGGTGGTGCGAAATCTGACACAAAGTAGCGCCTGACACGTTGCGAATTGCCGCAAGGTGATCACCGAGAGTTGCGCCGCTTACTACACTTACGGTGACAATGAACCCCCAAATGTTTGGTGTATTTCTTTCGGCTGCCACCGATTCCGGGAATTACGTCGATGTGGAGATCCCTTGGTGGGGATGGGAAATGCTGATCGGCGTCATCGCTGTGGCATTGCTTGTTGACCTTCTGGTTTTCCATCGCAAGGCACATGTCGTTGAAATAAAGGAAGCCGCAATTGAAAGTGCGATCTGGGTCGGTCTAGGTCTTGCTTTCACTGGCGTTATCGCGTGGATGTTCGCCGATCAAGGTCAGGGCGGTGCCGCCGCAGTGGAGTATCTCAGCGCTTACCTGATCGAAAAGAGCTTGTCGGTCGACAACGTATTCGTTTGGGCTGTGGTGTTCAGCCACTTTGCAGTGCCGCGTCAGTACCAACATCGCACCTTGTTCTGGGGCATTTTTGGTGCACTTGTCATGCGTTTCATATTCATCGTGGTCGGTACTGCCGTGATCAATCGTTTCAAGATTCTGCTGCTGGTGTTCGGTGTCTTTCTCATCTATACGGGCTGGAAGATCGTTCGCGGCAAAGACGAAGAGTCAGACCCGAACGACACCAAGACGATGAGGCTGTTCCGTCGGTTCGTGCCGTCAGTGCAGCACTATGACGGTCAAAAAATGATCACCAAGGTCGATGGCAAACGCTTCGCGACACCACTGTTGGCGGTATTGGTCATCATCGAGGTAACCGATGTGATTTTCGCTGTCGACTCGGTGCCTGCGGTATTGGCGGTCAGCCGTGAGCAGTTCATCGTCTTTGCGTCAAACGCTTGGGCGATTCTCGGCTTGCGAGCGCTGTACTTTTTGTTGGCCGATATGCGCGAGCGGTTCGTTTACATGCCACACACCATTTCCTCGCTGCTCATCTACGTAGGTTTCAAGATGACCCTTGCATGGCGATCTATTCACATTCCGGTGGTGATCTCGCTGGCAATCATCGTCACATTCCTCACCATTGGCGTGGTCACCTCAATCATTGCCAATCGCCGAAACGGGCAGGAGTCCACCCCCAACTAGCCTCTCGCAAATGGGCATCGCCGAAGACGACGTAGAACGAGTTCGCTCGGCGCAACCGATTTCGGCGGTGATTTCCAACTACGTGGCGTTGCGGCGCACGGGTCGCAACCATGTTGGGCTGTGCCCGTTTCATGCCGAGAAGACCGGTTCATTCAATGTGCGCGACGAAACCGGCAGATACAAGTGTTTCGGGTGCGGGGCGTCGGGTGACGTTTTCACCTTCATTCAAGAAGTCGAGCGGGTTGATTTCGTCGGCGCAATTGAGCACCTCGCGGGCAAAGCCGGGATCACGCTTACCTACACGACCGGCGGTCAGCCGCGCGATCGGCAACGCGGCAAACAGCTTGTTGAGGTCATGGCCCAAGCCGTCGAGTGGTACCACCAGCGACTGCTTACTTCTCCCGACGCCAAGGCTGCTCGTGACTACTTACGCTCGCGCGGGCTGAGCGGTGACGTCGCGCGGCAGTTCAAACTGGGGTGGGCGCCCGACGAGTGGGATGCGCTGTCGGTCGACCTCGGTGCCCCCGCCGACATGTTGCGCGACTGCGGTTTGTCGTTCACCAATTCGCGTGGGCGTTTGCAAGATTCGTTTCGTGCACGTGTGATGTTCCCGATCTTCAAAGAGAATGATGATCCAGTGGCGTTCGGTGGCCGTGTACTGCCGGGCAGCAACGACCCCGCGAAATACAAGAACTCAGCCGAGTCAACGATCTATGCGAAGTCGAAGACGCTCTACGGCTTGAACTGGGCCAAGAGCGATGTCGTGAAGGCCGATGAGATTGTCGTGTGTGAGGGCTATACCGATGTGATTGGGTTTCATCGAGCGGGCTTGACGCGCGCCGTTGCCACGTGTGGCACCGCACTGACCGAAGACCACGTGCGGCTGATGAAGCGCTTTGCAAAGAAGGTGGTGCTTGCTTTCGACGCTGATGCGGCTGGCCAAGGTGCAGCAGCACGGTTTTACGAGTGGGAACAAAAAATCGGCGTCGACGTCAGCGTGGCGCGTATGCAGGGTGGCAAAGACCCGGGTGAGATGGCCGATACCGACCCACAGGGTCTGCTCGACGCGGTGACCAATGCGCAGCCCTTCATGAAGTTTCGCATCGAGCGCACGGTGGCGGCAGGCGATCTCAACTCCAACGAAGGCAAGGCGTCTGTCGGGAATGCCGTCGTGGCGGTCATCAGTGAACACCCCAATGCTGATGTGCGGCTGCTCTACGCCGGCGAACTCGAGCAGCGATTGGGTTTGCAGCGCGGCTCGCTGGCGGCGCGGGTTGAACGGCGCGGTGGTTCGCGACCGCTCGTCACCCTTTCGGATGTCGTGACGAATGTCGGCCAGC
>RGSV01000204.1 GCA_010025655.1 Acidimicrobiia bacterium | reverse complement strand
ATCAACTACGAGCGTCGCACTCAAACCACGACGTGGGTTCTCGACCAGAAGCGGGATGTCGAGAATCACCACATTGTTGCTGTTGCGCTGCTCTTCAGTGCGTCGTGTCATTTCGGCTTGCACTGCTGGGTGCACGATGGCGTTGAGTGCAGCGAGTCGCTCGGCGTCACCAAACACCATCGCGGCTAGAGCCGCACGATCGAGCGTGCCGCCGAAGGTGACCACATCGTCGCCGAATTCCGCCACGATGCGTTGGAACACCTCGGTACCCGGTCGCTGCAATTCGCGCACGATTTGATCAGCGTCGATGAGCACCGCGCCGTGAGCAACGAGTTGTGCACCAACAGTCGACTTGCCCGAACCGATTCCACCCGTCAGACCGACGAGGATCACGATGTCAACCTGAGCGATTCAGGTCAGCTGGTTGGTGTCTCGCCGGCTCCGTACATTTCGCTCCACGCGGCTTCGCGCGAAGCATCGTCGGCGCCCACCCAGTTGCCCTGCTCGTCGGCCTTGAACTGGTCTCGGTACTCGGGAGCAAGTTCGCCACCCTCAGCGGCTTGCTTGATCGACAAGCTGATGCGACGACGTGCGAGATCGAGATCGATGATCTTGACCCACAACTCTTCGCCCGGCGTCACCACCTGCTCGGGTGCCTCAACGTGATGAGTCGACATCTCGGAGATGTGCACGAGACCCTCGATTCCGTCGCCCACCTGCACGAAGGCACCGAACGGCACAATCTTGGTGACGCGTCCGTACACAAGCTGGTTGACGGCGTGACCAGCAGCAAACGCCTGCCACGGGTCTTGCTGAGTTGCCTTGAGCGACAGGCTGATGCGCTCGCGCTCGCCGTCGATCTCCAGCACCTTGACTTCAACCTCGTCGCCGATCTTGACAATGTCGGCCGGATTGTCGACGTGCTTCCAGGAGAGTTCAGACACGTGGATAAGACCATCCATACCGCCGAGATCCACGAACACGCCGAACGCCACGATCGACGAGACCCGACCCTTGCGTACTTCGCCCACCTTCAGGTTGACGAGGAAGCCGTCGCGGTTCTCGCGGTGCGTCGCCTCGAGCACCGCACGACGCGACAACACCACGTTGTTACGGTTGCGGTCGAGTTCGAGAATCTTGGCTTGGATCTTCTGGCCGACGTACGGCGTGAGTTCCTTCACGCGACGCATCTCGACCAACGATGCTGGCAAGAAGCCGCGCAGGCCGATGTCGACGATGAGGCCGCCTTTCACTTCTTCGAGCACGACACCCTCGATGATGCCGTCTTCGTTCTTGATGCGCTCGACGTCGCCCCACGCGCGCTCGTACTGGGCGCGCTTCTTCGACAGCAGCAGACGACCTTCTTTGTCTTCGAGCGTCAGTACCAGCGCTTCGACGGTGTCGCCGAGCTTGACGACAGTGTTCGGGTCGACATCTTGGCGAATGGTGAGCTCACGATTGAGAATGACACCTTCGGTCTTCCAGCCAATTTCCAACAACACCTCTTCGCGGGTGATGCGGGCGACGGTGCCCTTGACGAGCTGACCTTCTTTGATCGGCGGGAAGGTGCTTTCGATTTCTTCAGCGAACGAAGCGTCGCGTTCGGTGATTTTGCGGGGGACGTAATTGCCGTTCTGATCGAACGTGCCCATCGGTGACGATGGTGCGAGAGTGGTTTCGGACACGGTGACTTTCGGTGGATGGAAGAGTAGGGATAGGACAGCCCGCCTTACGGCGGACGAGTCAGGCTACCTTCGCCCCCGCCCAACTGGTCGCCCACGAGGCGTTCACCACGAGCGGCACCGCGAGCTGTGCGGCAGCCATCATTTGTTCAGTCACCAGTGGCCCGACCACTGCCCGTTCGCCCTTCGGCACCTCGAGGATGATTTCGTCATGCACCTGCAACACGATGCGGGTCGCCAACTTTCGTTCTTCAAGGGCACGATCAACGGCGACGAGCGCCAACTTGAAGATGTCAGCTGCCAAGCCTTGAATGCCGGCGTTCATCGCCATGCGCTCGGCGGCCTTGCGGGCAAAGAGCGGCCCGTCGGTCATACCCGGAATCGGCCGTCGACGACCAAACAACGTGGTCGTATATCCAGCGGTGCGCGCTTCGTTGATTGATTCGTCCATCAACCACTTCACGCGCGGGAAGGCGGCGAAATACGCGTCGAGAATCTCTTTGGCCTCACTCACGTCAATGGCGAGACGTTGGCTCAAACCATAGGCCTCCATGCCGTAGGCGAGGCCGTACGACACCATCTTCGCGCGCGAACGCTGCTCGCCCGTTACCTCATCAGGTGATACCGAGAACACACGTGCCGCTACGGCTCGATGAATATCGGTGCCCGCCCGAAACGCCTCGAGCAAGCCGGCGTCATTCGACAAGTGAGCGATGCAACGCAGTTCGATCTGGTTGTAGTCAGCAACCAAGAACTCATGTTCGGCATCGGCTACGAACACTTCGCGAAACACCCGACCGGCATCCGAGCGCACCGGAATGTTGTGCAAATTTGGCCGGTCGCTCGACAGTCGCCCCGTGCGCGCCAC
>RGSV01000203.1 GCA_010025655.1 Acidimicrobiia bacterium | reverse complement strand
ATGGCACTGGCGGTTGCCGCGGCGGGCTGGGCAACTGCAGGTTGTGCAACGACGGGCTGAGCGACCACAGGCTGCGCAACGGCTGGAGTCGTGGGCTTCTGCACTGCTGGCTTGGCGACCGCGGCGACTGGTGCCGGCGGGGCAACATCAACGAGACCGAGAGCGAATGCAGTTGCATGATCGAGCGTCTTGGTGACAGGCAAGCTCTTGCGACTCTGGAAGGTGCCGAGCGCAACCGTCGTGGCCACGCCGAAAGCGCCGTCAGCACCACCCTTCAGGGTGACGCCGTTGTTGATGAGTGCCTGCTGCACGGTCCAGACTGCTTCACCTTGGTCGCCCGACTTCGGCAGCGTTTCGGGGGTCAAGCGCGTGACGACGATGAGACCAAGAAACCGAGCGGTTGGTTCGTCGACCGTTCCGCTCACCTTCAGGCCAACGGCTTTTTGCAGGTTGCGCAAGGTCGCCTGAGTGCGGGCCGAGAAGACTCCATCGACTCCGCCCTTCAAGGTGAAACCGCGGGCCACCATCGCCTGTTGCAGACGCACGACGTCGTCGTTGGCATCGCCCAAGACGGGCAGAGTGTTCGGGCGGGCGGCAGTCTGCGACGCGTTGGCCGGCAACGTCGCCGGGGCGATCGACGGGGCCGTGGTGGCACGTGTGGCAACGGCAGGCTGGGCCTGCGCGGTGGCTGGGGCAGCGAGCCCCAAGACGATGCTGGTAGCAAGGGCGGTGAGAACCATGTGCGTAACTCCTTGGTGAGATCCGCAGAAGGGATCGGCCTCGGAGGGGCAAACTTGAGGAAATTCTCACGGAAACAGGTAGTGTGACCACGCTCGGTGGTCAACAGATACCCTCAGTAGGGTGGTCAACGCTCAGCGTGGTTTAGTCGAGCTGTTCGTAACGCCGAGTGGCGAGCAGCCAGCCGTTTGGTCCGCGTTCGTAACGGTCGTGTAAGACCGCGATCCGCGAACCGAGCGACCCGTTGCGGCGCTGAAAACGCTCGGTGACCGTCACTCGACCACTTGCGGTGCCAGCGGCTTCATCGACGCGCACGACCACGATTTCGGGGCTTTGCAGCGTCCAGCGTTCGGCCGAAAATTGCTTGCCAAAGAACGCTGTCAACTCGTCGGTGCCTTTGGCGCTGGTGCCATCGGGCGCCTGCAAGTGCCCGGCCGACGTCCACTGCGCGAGCCAGGTGGCGAGGTCGCCTCTCAATTGAGCGTCGGCGATGGTTGCTATGAGCTGGCGCAAGGCCGCGTCGGTGATCGCCGTCGGTGCGTCGCCAGCGCCAACACTTACCGATGGGGCAGTGGCGGCGCGCGGCGCGGGTTTGGTGGTGCGTCGCCCATCACGAATATCGTCTGGCGAGAGCCCCGTTTCAAACGCCGCCAGCGAGCGCAAGGTGCGCATCAATTCTTTTCGCTTCACGACACCCTCGTGTGCGGCGAACTGCACCGCGAGACCTTCGATCACTGCGGTCAATCGCATCGCAGAGATGCGCGGCTGTTCACAGCGGAACTCGCCCGTCTCATTCCCACGTCGCAAGACTCGTTCGAGGAATGCAATCGATTGTTCGTCGAGTTGCTGACTGATGCTCTTCATCAAAGGGTTGCGCAAGGCCTCGCCCCAGGCGTCGATCCACAACATCCACTCGACGTCATCACTACCCTCGGGAACGTAACTTTCAATGAGCCGCCACAGTTGCGCAGTTGCTGATTGGCCAAGTTCGATGTCACGTTCCATCTCGGCCAAGTCTTTGCGGGCGTAGTACTCAAAGGCGGCCGCTAGAAGCGCTTCCTTTGAATCAAAGTGATAGTGAATGAGACTGTTCGACACGCCAAGCCGCTTGGCGACATCCGCCACACGCGTGCCGGCAAAGCCACGCTCGATGACGACCTCGCACGTGGCTTCAAGAATCTCCACACGACGGGCTTCGACCGCGTACTTTTTCACGACGAGACAATAGTTCTGCGCTTGCCTAGCCTGACGCCGTGGCGCGGACCGTGAACCCCGACTCGGTTACCACCCCGAGTCTTGATGAGGGCGGTCGCCCGAAGCGCTCGCTGTCGTTGCGCCGATACCGAGTCATCGTCTGGGTGGCATTTGCCTCGCTCTACGTCATCATCGTGACGGGTTCGCTGGTGCGGCTCACAGGTTCGGGCCTTGGTTGCATCGACTGGCCGGCGTGCAATGAGGAACGTTTCGTCGATGTCTCGACACCGCACGCAGCAATCGAACAACTGAACCGGCTGTTTACCGGCGTGGTGGCCGCCAGCGTGGTTGCCGCGGTGCTCGCAGCCTTCTTCGTGCGACCTCGTCAACGTCGCCTGGTACGCCTCGCGCTCTGGCTCGTTGTCGGGGTGCTCGCCCAGGTCGTGCTCGGTGGCATCGTGGTGCTCACTGGTTTGCACCCCCTGAGCAACATGGGCCATTTCTTGCTGTCGATCGCCCTGATGTATGGCGCCTACCTGTTAGTTGACGCGGTGTCGACCGACGGTCAACGCGAACTGCCTCTGCGACGGTCGCTGCGGCCCACTCGCGCGGTGCGCCCGCTTCAGGGTGGCCCGCTTCTGGCGATCT
>RGSV01000202.1 GCA_010025655.1 Acidimicrobiia bacterium | reverse complement strand
GTACTCGAGCGGCACGACCGGTCGCCCCAAGGGTGTGATGCTGACGAACGACAACTTCCTCGGCATTCTTCCGAGTGCGCGCGACCTGTGGGGGATGAACGAGCACGCCATCAACTTGGTGGCAATGCCGCTCTTCCACATCGGTGGCAGTGGTTGGGCGACCGCAGGTCAGTACAACGGTTGCAAGTCGATCATCTTGCGCGAAACCGTCGACGTTGGCGGAATTGTGAAAATGATTGGTGAGCATCGCATCACGCACGCGTTCATGGTGCCGGCGCTTCTCGCCTTCACGCTGATGGTGCCCGACGTTGACAAGGCCGACTTCTCCAGCCTCAAGTTGATTGCCTATGGTGCGTCGCCGATCTCTGAGCAGGTACTGGCGCAATCACTCAAGACCTTCAAGTGTGAGTTCGTGCAGGTCTACGGTCTCACCGAGACCACCGGCGTGGTCACCATGCTGATGCATGAAGACCACGACGTCGATGGCCCGCGCAAGCACCTCTTGCGTTCTTGCGGTAAACCGTCAATGGGTATCGAGCTGAAGATCGTCGACGAAAAAGGCAAAGAAGTTGCAGCCGGCGACGTGGGCGAGATCATCATCCGCTCGAAGCAGGTGATGAAGGGCTACTGGAATATGCCCGAAGAGACTGCCAAGTCGATTCGCAACGGCTGGTTCTATACCGGAGACGCCGGATACAAAGACAAAGAGGGATACGTCTATATCCACGACCGCGTGAAAGACATGATTGTGTCGGGTGGAGAGAACGTTTACCCAGCCGAAGTCGAGAATGCGTTGATGAAACACCCAGCGATTCAAGACGTGGCGGTCATCGGCATCCCTGACGATCGTTGGGGCGAGGTGCCGTTGGCCATCGTGGTACGCAAAGCAGGCGTTGAGGTCACCGAAGACGACATCGTCGCCTTTGGTCGCACGCAGCTGGCCGGCTTCAAGACGCCAAAGAAAGTGGCGTGGATCGATGCGCTGCCTCGTAACCCGAGCGGCAAGATCTTGAAGAAGGACCTCCGCGCGCCGTACTGGCAGGGCCGTACCCGACAAGTCAACTGAACCCACTCGTTGGCGCGCAAGCGCCCGAGTCGTCGCCCTGTCTGCGTACTAGGTTCTCGTCACCATGAAAATCAGCATGATGATGAGTTACGCCGGTGGTTTCGTCGAGGGTGCTGCGCGGGTGGTCGAGCTTGAGAGCGCCGGGCTCGACGTCGTGTGGATTCCCGAGGCGTACAGTTTCGACGCCATCTCACAAGTGGGGTATCTCGCCGCCGTCACCAAGCGCGTCGAGATTGGCACCGGCATCATCAATGTGTATTCGCGCACCGCGCCGCTCACTGCAATGACTGCCGCAGGCTGCGACTACGTGTCGAACGGCCGCTTCATTCTCGGGCTGGGTGCCTCAGGCCCGCAGGTGGTGGAAGGTTTCCACGGCGTTCCGTACGAAAAGCCGATGCAGCGCATCAAGGAATACATCGAGGTGTGTCGCGAAGTGTGGAAGCGCGAGAAGCCACTCGCCTATGACGGTCAGACCGTGCAAGTGCCGCTGCCAGCAGGAGAAGGTACTGGGCTTGGTAAGCCGCTCAAAATCATCAACCGTCCGTTGCGTGCTGATATTCCGGTGTGGTGGGCGTCGCTCAAAGGATTGAGCGTCGAGGCAACCGCCGAGTTGGCCGACGGCTGGCTGCCGGTGTTCTTCGTGCCCGACAAGTTCGAGCAGGTGTGGGGCAAGGCATTGGCCAAGGGCAAGGCCAAGCGTGCCGCTCACCTGAAGCCACTCGAGATCTCCGCTGGCGGATTGCTGGCAATTGACGAGTCGCTCGTCGGCGAAGCCAAAGACAAGGTGCTCGATTTGGCGCGACCGAATGTCGCGCTCTATGTGGGCGGCATGGGTGCTCGCGGCAAAAACTTTTACAACGACATCTGTCGCGAATACGGATACGAGCGCGAGGCAACCGAGGTGCAAGACCTGTATCTGGCGGGCAAGAAGGATGAAGCCGCTCGTGCGGTTCCGCGCGAGATGCTTGAGCTCACCAACTTGGTGGGGCCTGCTGGCTACGTGAAAGAGCGAATTGCGGCGTTTCGTGCGGCCGGGGTGACGATGCTGTCAGTGAGCCCGGTTGGTGCGAATGCGACACAGATGCTCGGCACGCTGCGCTCGCTCATCGACGCGTAGCGGCATCGCTGCGCAGGTGCGCGCGAATGCGACTAGGCAACACTGCGCAATTCTGCGCGCACGCGACGCGTGAGCAGAAGATAAGCAAGCGATGTCGCCGCGGCGAGTGCGCCGAAGATGGCAACGGTGGCGCGAGCACCGACTTGTTCTGACACCAGACCTGCCGCCACGCTGCTGAGAGCCAGCGACAACGTGATGAGCGCAAAGTCGCCGGCCAACACGCGACCACGCATCTCGTCGGGTGCACGCACCTGTAAGCCGTAGGTCGAAAGCGTCCACTGTGCACCACCACCGAGGTGGGCGAACATCACGCTCACTGCTGCAACGAGCAAGATCGGTGCGGCTGCTGCTGCCATGTAGCCGACTGAAAACACCATCCCTGCCACACCGCACACCAACAACACACGACGCAGATCGCCCTTGGCG
>RGSV01000201.1 GCA_010025655.1 Acidimicrobiia bacterium | reverse complement strand
ACCTTGGCGACCGACCCGGGTTCGTGAGCTTCAACCGCCGCGATATTGCCCGAGTTGCTCGTATAGGTGCCGTCTTCGTTGCGGCGCACGCTCGACATCGCATAAATTTCGCCCGTCTTCGTGTGCATCACGATTGCCACACCACTGCGGGCCATCAATCGTTCGATTTGTTGTGTGAGGATGCCATCGACCTGAAACTGCAGCGTGCGGTGAATCGTCGTGACGAGGCTGTCGCCCGAGATCGCATCTTTGTATTCGTTTTGCGACGACGCAATGCTCTGGCCACGACTGTTGACCTCGCGTTGCACGTAACCGTCGACACCCGTGAGAGTCGAGTCGTATTGCAACTCGAGCCCACCGGTGCCCAAACCGTCTGGGTCAACACGACCAATGATCGGTCGCAAGCCTTCGCTGGTGAGTGCGCGACCATATTCGCGATACGAACCGATGCCTGGCAGGTCGAGGTCAGCCACTGCTTTCGCGATACTCGAATCGACCTGACGTACGACATAGGCAAACGACGAGTTCTTGTTCTGCATGCGGCGCACGAGATCGAACTCCTCTTCGGGTGTGAGCTGTAGCACTGTCGCGAGTGCTCGACCAGTGGTGACGGGGTCGGTAACCTCGCGCGGGTCGGCGAAAATGGTGCGGGTCGGAATCGCGATCGCCAGTTCGTTGCCGTCGCGATCAAGGATGCTGCCGCGTTCGGCGGGAATCACCTGCTCTCGCGTGCGTTGTGCCTCGCTTCTGGCCTGGTACACCGGCGCACGCCACGTTTGCAGCGTCACGACGCGGCCAAAAACCACCACCAGCGCCAAGAACAACACCCCGAACATCACGGAGATGCGCTTACGCATATCACCAGCGTGGATATTGGTGGTCATCTTGTTCACGCCGTAGCGCGACAAGCCGGTGAAGATTTCGCCGAGACCGCTGCCAACGCTGCGCGGTGGTTCGTCGCGACGAGTGCGTTGCGGTCGACGCTGCGGGCGGCGAAGTGGTGCGGTGTCGCTCATGGCATCATCACTTCGTTGCCGATGGGGTTGATGTTGCGGCCCGTCTGACTCGGGGCGACGGCGGGTGCCGGTTGTGGCTCGATCTGGGTCGATGCGGGAGTGCCCGATGCGGCCTGGGCCGACTGGTCGCCGGCTACACGATCGGTCGTTGCGTCTGGCGAGGCAGCCTGCAATTTCAGCGCACGCTCTGCCGCGATGCCTGCCGGCGGGTCGGCAAACATCGGATCCATGTTCGCCGTGCTGATCATTACGGCTGCAATCACATCGGCAGGCACCTCGACGAATTTGGCAGTGAGCCCTTGATACATGCCGAGCATCATTGCTTCCTCACGCAGTCGCACAGGCGCGAGCAACTCGGCGCGTTGCTGACGCAGATTGTCGTAGTGAGTTTCGGCCATTTGCAAGTCGTTTGACACTCGATCGAGTCGCAACTGCTGTTCAGCGATGGTCGCCTGAAACACGATGACCAGAATGATGAAGACACTGAGTGTCACCACGAAGATGCTGAGCTTCGACAGCGTGCTGCGATGCGAGACGGCGGCGGGCTCGGGCTGCGGAACGATGCGCAGATCGGGGCGAGTGGCGTCGCGCGTCGCTTCGCGCGGCGACGTGCGACCTGCTTGCCGACTCGACCGAATCTCTGGCACGGCGTCGCCCTGTTGCAGTTGGCGTCGGGCACGGGCGCGGGCGGTTGCAGCCGAGGTCTGCCGCCAGCATGGCAGTGTCAGCATCAATGATGTGCGCGAGCGAATCCAGATCCCCGCGCACCTCCACCCATCTGTTCTGGGCGCGGTTTTTCGCACCAAGCAGTTCGTCAAGGTTGGCCTTGTTGAGGCCAATCACCCCCAAGCGCATGCCAGAGTGGTGCGTGTTTATCAACTACAGGAGTAAAAAAATGGCAGTAAGAACTATTACAGATTTTAAAAACAGATTAACTGGTGGTGGTGCCAGACCTAATCTGTTTGAAGTTAGACTGAATTTTCCTACAGGAGTTACTTCAAATAGTGGAAAAAATGATTTATCTAATTTCTTAGTCAAAACAGCAGCACTTCCAGCATCTAATGTTGGTCCAGTTGAAGTTCCTTTTAGAGGAAGAATTTTAAAACTTTCTGGAGATCGTACCTTTGATACATGGACTGTAACTGTAATCAACGATACTGATTTTTCATTACGTAGTAGTTTTGAACAATGGATGAATTTAATTAATAAGCACAGTGATGCTACCGGAAGAACTAATCCGTCAGATTACATGAAAGACGCTTATGTAGACCAATTAGATCGTGACGGATCCGTTTTAAGAACCTATCATTTTCATGATGTTTTTCCAACTAATGTTTCCCAGATTGACTTATCTTATGATACTACAGATACAATTGAAGAATTTACTGTAGAGTTTCAAGTTCAATGGTGGGAAGCACTTAAAGGGACAAAGGGTGGCGAAAATATCGTCTAAATAATAAACAAAGCAGTTAAATTTATAAAATGGCGAAACTTTTTGGTTTTTCGATTGACGATGGTGAAGAAAAATCTAAATCTATAGTTTCCCCCGTTCCTCCATCAAATGAGGACGGGGTTGATTACTATATACAAAGCGG
>RGSV01000021.1 GCA_010025655.1 Acidimicrobiia bacterium | reverse complement strand
TTGTATCTCGCCGACGATCTACCCGACCCCGACGCACCCGACCGCAATCAGAAGGTGCATGCCCGAATTCGGCAACTCGTGCAGTACTCCGACGGCTCGGCGCTCGTGCTCTTCACCAGCCGCAAGGCCATGCGTGATGCGGTCGACGAACTACGTGGCACTCTCGACGACATCACCGTGCTGTCACAAGACGACATGGGCAAGAAGGCGCTGCTCGATGCCTTCAAAACCGACATTCGCTCGTGCCTCTTCGCGACGCGCAGTTTCTTCCAGGGTGTCGACGTACCAGGAGACGCGCTGCGATTGGTGATCCTCGACAAGGTGCCGTTTCCGATGCGCACCGACCCGTTGCTCGAAGCACGACGTGACCTCTTGGGGCAAAGTGCGTTCATGCAGATTGATGTGCCAATCGCGGCGGCCACGTTGGCGCAAGCTGCAGGTCGACTGATTCGATCGGCAACCGATCATGGTGTCGTTGCGATTCTCGACTCACGCCTCGTCAAGCGTCGTTACAAAGGTGCCGTGCTCGAAGGCGTGGCGCATTTCCCCGAGACGTCACAGCTCGACGACGTGAAGTCGTTCTTTCACCGCCAGTAAGCGCCATCAAATCGGCAGCCAGGCGTCGTCTCCACCACCGCTAGGCGCCACGAACGCCGCCGCTACGCGTCAGGGTGAAAGCGATAGCCCAGCCCGCGATGCGTCGTGATGTATCGCGGCTCATTCGGACTGTCTTCAATCTTCACGCGCAGACGGCGAATGTGCGCATCCACCAAACGACTGTCACCGAGGTACTCATAGCCCCACACGCGTTCAAGCAGTTGGTCGCGACTCAGCACCATGTTCGGATGGTCGGCAAACTCGATCAACAGCCGTAACTCAGTCTTGGTGAGCGGCACTTCGACGCCACCTTTCGTCACGGTGCCCGCCTCGCGATGCAATTCAATGTCGCCAAAGCGTGTGATGTCGGGCGAACGACCTGAGACCTCGCGCACCAATCGGCGCAACGCAGCGCGTATGCGAGCAGCCAGTTCTTTGCTGTTGACCGGTTTAGTGACATAGTCATCGGCGCCAGCTTCAAGACCAGCGACGAGATCGTGGGTGTCGGTCTGTGCGGTCACGATGATGATCGGCACGTTGCTGCGTTGACGCATCTCTCGGCACACGTCAAAGCCGGAGATATCAGGCAGACGCAAGTCGAGCAGCACGAGGTCAGGGTTGTCTTGGTCGAGCATCGCCAACCCCGCTCGGCCGTTCGATGACTGGAGCACTTCGTATCCCTCATCTTCGAGGGCGAGACCAAGTGCGGCGCGAATGCTCGGGTCGTCTTCAACCATGAGCAGACGTGCCATGACTGAGCAGTCTGCCAAAGAGCGCCGAAGTGTTACAGAAAACGCACAGAACGGCAGGCTCGCCGTCATCTGGCTCGCCCACGCTGGGGATGCTTGGAACCGGCGGGTGCCATGCTCCCCCTTGGCCCCGCCGGTTCCGCACCACCTACAGGTTCCGCACCGCCGGTCGGTTGCGCACCACCAACCGATGCTGAGCCTTGAGTCGGGCCCGAGTTCTTGCCGCCATGCTTGACGTGTGGCATTGGAATGGTCGACCCTCAGACTCGGCCTGCGCACCCGCATGGTGCTCTATTTCGCGCTGGCATCGTTTGCCGGCGCCGTGCTGCTCAGCGTCGTAACGTTTGCCGCGACGCGGTCATATCTGCTCGACAAAGCAACTGCATCAGCCCGCTCACAGGCAATCGCCAACGCCCAGCTCGTGCGCACGGTGGTGGGCAGCGAACGCTCGAGCGCCGGCGAAGTCGTCACCTCACTGCGCACCGAGACTGGTGGTTTCGCGGTGTTGCACCTCGGAGCCGAAGACTTGTTCTACGCCCAAGCGCCCCTACGTTTCACGCAGAGCAACTTGCCCACCGAGTTTGTCTCGCGCGCCATCGATGGTCGCAGCGGTATACAGCGAGTCGACTTCAATGGCCGCCCCTACGAGGCCGTTGCGGTGGCAATTCCCGCCATCGATGCGACATATTTCGAAGTATTCCCGATCAGTGACGTTGCTGACACTCTCGGCACGGTGCGCTCAACACTGATCGCAGCCGTGCTCGGTATCACCGTCGTGGCCGGAGTGCTCGGATTCTTGCTCACCGGCACGGTGTTGCGACCGTTGCGTCGAGTGAGCGATGTTGCCTCAACGATTGCCGATGGTTCACTCGACACGCGACTTGAACCAGAGAGCGACCCCGACCTACAACAACTCGTTGAGTCATTCAACGGCATGGTGCAGGCCGTGCAAGATCGCATTCAGCGAGAAGAGCGGTTCGCCAGCGATGTGAGCCACGAACTGCGATCACCCATCACCTCACTTGGTGCAGCGGTCGATGTGTTGAAAGGTCGAGCCGATGAACTCTCCGACCGAAACCGCACCGCCCTCGACATCATCGCCACCCAGGTACGCAGATTTGATCGCACGGTGCAAGACCTACTTGAGCTCAGTCGCCTCGATGCGCGCGCCGGCCAAGATCAGCCCGAAGAAGTGGGCATTACGTCTCTCGTCGAACGCATTGCAAGTCGTTACGGCTACGGCGATGTGCTCGTGGTATCTGACCTTGGCGACGACGACATCGTGCTTCTAGATCGTCGTCGCATCGAACGAATCTTGGTGAATCTTCTAGACAATGCCCGCGACCACGCAGGTGGCGCATCGGAGATTCTGTTGTCGACGAACGACGACGGTGCAGTATTACTAATCGTCGACGACAACGGACCGGGCGTCGGCGTGAGTGAGCGCGAGCGAATCTTCGAGCGTTTTGCCCGCGGCACCGCATCACGCAACAGCGTGGGCAGCGGTCTTGGTCTGGCCATCGTCGCCGAACATGCGCGCGCCGTCGGTGGTCGCGCCTATGTCGACGGATCACCCAGTGGCGGTGCACGATTTGTCGTCGTCATTCCACGCTCGGAGCCGCTGTGAGCCTTCGTCACCTTGCCGCATGCCTCGGCATCACCACAGCACTCGCAGCTTGTGGAGTGCCCGACGAAGGTCGCTTCGTGTCGCTCGAGGGCAATGAGATTCCACCTGCGCTCGTTGAGACAACTACGACGAGCAGCTCCACGTCGACCCTTCCGGCTGAACAGGCGACCCCCACCACGACCATCGTCGAGGTGCTTACCGAGCAGGTTGAGTTGTTCTTTGTCAGTGCCAATCGCGTGGTGCGCACCGAACGTTTCATCGTGAGTCCCGCCACCCCGACACAAGTGCTTGACACCTTGCTTGCTGGTCTTGATTCACAGGTCGAGAACTCGGGTCTGCGTAGTGCGCTACCAGCAAAACTCACTGCGACGATCGACGTACGGCGCGGTATTGCACGTGTAGCGAGCACCGCCCCGTTCTTGTCAGAACTCGAGCCGCTTGATCAGCGACTCGCCATCGCCCAAATCGTGTTGACGCTCACACGCCGGCCAGGCATCGGGCAGGTGATCTTTACCGTCGACGGCGCCGACATTTCAGTGCCGCGCGGTGGCGGTGATCTCACGGCGCCAGGCACCGCCGTTACCTACGACGATTACCTCACAGTGCTGTCGACTCGCGATTCGTAACCCGGCACTCGCCCCAGCGTTGCATCTGGCGCACGGCGAAAGCGCGCCATCTCTTGTGCCGCGTCAATACCCGAGTCGCTGCACTCGGCTCTCGTCGTGTTGCCAACCCTCATCTACTACTACTGCCAGCTCGAGATACGCACCAGCGGCAAGTTGCATGCGCACTTCGGTGCCGACCGCCTTCAACATGGCACCGCCCTTACCGATGACCATGCCTTTTTGGCTCTCGCGCTCGACCACGATCTCACACCGAATGCGCGGCCATTCGTATTCCGTCACCCGCGTTGCGATCGAATACGGCAGTTCCTCGCGCGTGCGAGCCAAGAGCGACTCCCGCACGAGCTCGGCCACCCACTGTGTGTCGGGGGTTTCACGCACCATCTCAGGTGGAAACAGTGCCTGACCCTCAGGCATCTGGGCACTCAACCACTGCATCCATGCTGTAACACCGTCACCGGTGCGAGCCGAAACTGGAAAATACGCGAGTGCATCGAGCTCGGCCAAGGCCGACAACTGCTTGGCGATCTTGGCATGTGTCGTTGCATCAGTTTTGTTCAGCACTACCGCTGATCGCTTCATGTCCATTCGCTCGGCAACGAATCTGTCGCCTCGCCCGAAGGTTTGCGTCGCGTCAATAACGAGGCACGCAACGTCGACTTCCGAGATCGATTCGACCGCCGTGGCATTGACCCGCCGACCCAATGCGCTCACCGGCTTGTGAATACCGGGAGTGTCGACGAACACGACCTGCGTGTCAGAAGTGTTGACGACGGCACGCACCCGCGTGCGGGTGGTCTGGGGCTTGTCACTGACAATGCTGACCTTGCGTCCGCACACTGCATTGAGGAGACTTGACTTGCCGACGTTTGGGCGACCGACCAAGGTCACAAAGCCGCTGCGCATCGTCTTGGCACGCTACCGAATGCCTTTTCAACGCTCGGCGCGTCGAGGCTCGACGTATCTGCCAGACTCAACGGCAATGCTGAACTCACGCAAATGGTTCGACCGCATGCAGCCGCAGACGCTGCAAATCGCCACGTGGCTGCTCTATATCAACGGCTTCTTCGCTCTTGCCGATCTGCTCGATGGTGGTGGCGTGCTGTCGTACTTTCGCTATCGGTACACCTTCGGGTTCGTGCTCGGTTTGCTCGTCGTGGCAGCGCACGCGGCCGGCCCTTTCCTTATGGCCAATGAGCGACGCGTCGGCTGGCAGTTGTCGGTCGCGGCGGCTGCAGCACCCATCGTGATGAACTTCGTTGCCTACAGCCAGATTGGGGCTTCCTGGAGGCTACGCATCATCGGATCAAGCCTCATCTCGTTTGCCTTTGATGTGGCGGTGCTAGCCCTGCTGCTGCATACACAAAGTCGCGAGCACCAGCGAATCTGGTATCACTAGACCATGGCAAAAACGATCATGAAGGGTGCCGACGGCATCAAAGCACATATCGGTCAACACCTCGGCTACAGCGACTACCTCACGGTGACGCAAGAGATGGTGAACACGTTCGCTGATGCGACCGGCGATCATCAGTGGATTCACGTCGACGTCGAAAAAGCCAAGAAGGGTCCGTTTGGCGCGCCGATTGCCCACGGCTATCTCACACTGTCGCTCGGGCCCTCACTCCTGCCCCAGATCTACGGCGTTGAAGGTGCCGTGATGGGCGTCAACTACGGCACGAACAAGGTTCGCTTTCCATCACCCGTGCCCGTCGGTTCACGCCTACGAGTCGGTGCCAAACTGCTCGCGGCCGAAGACGTCGCGGGCGGAATTCAGATGACACTCGAGGCGACCTTCGAGATTGAAGGTGCTGCAAAGCCAAGTTGCGTCGCCGAACTGGTGTTTCGCACCTACTTCGGCTGAGCCGCGTCAGCGCGGCGCGCGAAACTGATTGGCGACGCCAGCGAACAAGTCAAGGGTGGTCGTGTCGGGGTAATCGGCACACCACGGCACGAACCCAACGCACCCCATCGCCACGTACTCAGCAACCTTTTCGCTCACTTGTTCGGGAGTGCCCACGAGCGAGACGGCCTTCCATTGCTCGAGCGGGTGACCCCAGAGGCTGCGCGACCCGGCCGCAGCCACTTCGGCTTCAGTCTCGCGCATGAAGACTTCGGGTGACCACGTGAGTCGAATCTCGTCGAAGTTTCGTCCGACGTCTTTGCAGTGTTGGGCGAGGATTTCGCGCTTACGTTTGAAATCTTCGACTGTGCCACCAAAGTTTGCATAGTCCGCGTGCCGCGCGACGACACGCAACGTGAGCTGCTCGCCGCCGCCACCAATCCAGATCGGTGGACGCGGCTTTTGCACCGGCTTCGGGTCGCAGTTGCCGCGCACGAGCGTGTAGTACTTGCCGTTGTACGTCGTTTCCTTCTCTGACCACATCGAGTTGACGATCTCCACACACTCACGCAACATCGCGATGCGCTCTTTCGGTAGCGGAAAGTCGTAGCCGTAACCACGACACTCGTTCTCGTACCATCCCGCTCCGATGCCCCAGTCGAGGCGTCCGCCGCTGATGACGTCGATGGTCGAGGTGATTTTTGCGAGCAATGCTGGCTCGCGGTAGAGATTGCAGCCCACCATCTGCCCGAGGCGGATGCGTGAGGTGCGCTGACTGATAGCCGCGATGGTGGTCCAGCACTCGAACACTGCCTCATGCGCCGGCTTCGGCACGTTATGGAAGTGGTCGTAAACCCAGATCGAGTCGTAACCGAGCGCCTCCGCACGCACCGCGATCTCCACCGCCTTGGCCCATTTTGCTTGGTCGTCGGAGATGGTGGCGAGCTCCATCTTCCAGCCCTGGGGCATGAAGACGCCGAAAATCAGATCGTTGTTCACAGTGGTAGGTCTCCTGTGGCGCTCTTGGTGGTTCCGTGATCTTTGAAGGCTGCGATGGTGCGCTGCGCGATGCGCATCTGGTGGATTTCGTCGGCTCCATCAGCGAACCGACTCCATCGCGCCTGCTGCAACATGTGCGCCAGCGGAGTGTCGTTGCTGTAACCCAACGCCCCGTGCACTTGAATCGCACGATCGACGATGCGCCACAGGCTGTTGGCGACGAAGTGCTTGGCCATCGACACCTCGCTGGTGAACGGCAGCCCATGTTCGATGCGATACGCCGCATGCAACACCATCAACTTGCATTGGTACAACTCGACGGTTGAGTCGGCAATCAGCCACTGGATGCCTTGCTTTTCAGCCAGCAGTGAGCCATGGGAGAACCGCTCGAGACTTCGTTTCACCATCATGTCGAGGGCAGTCTCGGCCTGACCAATCCACCGCATGCAGTGCGCGAGTCGCGCCGGGCCAAGCCGATATTGACCCAGGAGATGGCCCTGACCGCGACCACCGAGCATGTTGTCGTTCGAGACACGCACATCACGCAAGTAGATCTCACAATGGTTGTGCGATCCAGACATTGTTTCGATGTCGCGCACGATCTCAAAGCCTTCGGTCGGTATGTCAACGATGAAGCACGAATTCGCAGCTTGCGGCAAGTCAGGATTGTCTTCGGTGCGGGCGATGACCAATGCAAACCGCGCACCACGCGCACCAGAGATGAACCACTTATGGCCATTCAACACCCATTCGTCGCCGTCTTGGTACGCCTGCGTTCTGATCAACGTCGGGTCACTGCCCGCTACTTCAGGTTCGGTCATCGCAAAGCAGGAGCGCGTCGTGCCCTCACACAACGGGCGCAGATACTTCTCTTTCTGCTCGGGCGTGCCCCAATGCAAGAGCGTGTGTTGGTTGCCCTCATCGGGTGCCTGTGCATTCAGAACAAATGGCCCGATGCCGACCTTTGCTGCTTCGGCAGAGACCGCAGCCATCGCCGTTGGACCCAAGCCCATGCCACCCCACTCTGCGGGCATGTGTGGTAGCCAGAGTTTCCATTCGTTGCGGGCCCGGTCGCGCAACTCGACGATTGCCTTCACCACCGCCTTGCGGTCGTCTTGGTCGGTGGCATCCCAGCGCGGTCGTACTTCTTTGTCCATGAAGTCGCGCACTCGCATGCGCACGTCTTCAATCTCGGGCGCGAACGAGAAGTCGATCACGCGTTCCACCGTAGCCTTGCCTCGTGGTTGAACCGCAACGCAAGAGTTGGGACGTCGACCAACTGCCAACCGGCGATACCAAGGCCCACGCGGTGCGCGAGATGTTCGACACCATCGCCCCGCGCTATGACCTCGTCAATCGCATCATGACCTTTCGGCTAGATGTTCGCTGGCGACGACGCGCCGTCAGCGATCTGCGGCTACCTGTCGGTGCGATCGTGGCTGATCTCGCCAGTGGCACGGGCGACCTGTGTGCAGAGCTGCGCCGTCAAGGTTTGGTGCCGTTGTCGTTCGACTTTTCCTTCGGCATGCTCGCCAATGACACCAGCGGCGCACCTCGCACGCAATCCGACGTGTTGTGCCTACCGGTGCGCGATGCCAGCCTCGATGGCGTCACATGTGGCTTTGCCCTGCGCAACCTGGTGGAACTTCCGGCGTTCTTCAAGGAATTGGCGCGAGTGGTGCGTCCGGGTGGACGAGTCGCGTTACTCGACGTGTCGGTGCCGACCAACCCATTCGTGCGTGCCGGCAACTCGCTCTACTTCGGACGCTTCGTGCCATGGCTCGGTGGCTTGCTCTCCGACCGTGCTGCCTACGGCTATCTGCCACGCAGTGTCTCGTATCTGCCGCCAGCCGCCGAACTGAGTCAGATGCTGCGTACTGCGGGGTTTCGCAACGTGACTCATCATCAGCTCTCAGGTGGCCTCACCCAACTGCTGCTTGGCACGCGGTAACGGTCGGCATGGCGATTCGTCTCATCACTCGGCCGTTGCGCGACTTCACCGACGCCAACGTCGATCTCAACGACATTGCGGGCAACGATGGTGTGCTCTTCGTGCGCGATGGTGTCGGCTTCGCTGGCCGAGGTGTGGCGGCACGAATTCCACTGTTGAGCGCCCCAGGGTTTCTTGACGCTGTGGCGTGCGACGACACGGTGGCGACACTTGGGTCAGATGGCGTGTTGTTGGGTTGGCACTCGTTCGACGGTGAATCCGGCGAAGCAATATTGCCCGAAGTAACTGTCGCCAAGGCGAGCGATGGCACGGCATGGGTTACCCACGTCGAGGGATGCTCGGTTGATCTTGCGCCACCGAGCAGCACGGCACCACGCGCCACACAGTTCACCGTGCGACCTGGCGTCGATGTCGCAACGTATCTTCGCGCCGTTGCCGCAATTCGCGATGCCGTGCAACGCGGCGAAATCACGAAGGCGGTCGTCGCCCGAGACATCTTCGTCGAATCGAGTGAGCCCATCTCGGTGCATGCTCTACTGCGTCGTCTGCGCGCGTCATTCGGCTCGAGTTATCGGTATTCAATCGACGGTCTCGTTGGCGCGTCGCCCGAACTGCTCGTCGCACGTGCCGGCGACGACGTGAGCAGCAATCCACTGGCCGGCACTACGCCGCGCACGGGTGACCCTGTCATCGACGCACGGTTGGCTGCAGAGTTGCGGGCAAGCGAGAAAAATCAAATCGAACATCGCGTCGTCATCGACATGGTGCATGACACCTTGTTGCCGTGGTGTTCATATCTCGACTGGCAGCCAGAACCAGAGGTAGTCGCCGTTGCCAACGTGCAACATCTAGGTACGCGCATCGAAGGCAAGTTGTCGATGCCGTTACCGCATGTCGTGCAGTTGATGCAGACACTCTCGCCCACCCCGGCGTTGGGTGGTCACCCCCGTGCAGCCGCACTGGCGTTGCTGGCGCAACACGAGGGGCTCGCTCGCGGTCGCTATGGCGGCAGCGTGGGCTGGTGTGACCGTCACGGCAACGGCACGTGGGCAGTCACCATTCGCTGCGCGGAACTCAGCGCCGATCGTCGCGTCGCCCGACTCTTTGCCGGTGGTGGCATCGTTGCGCAGAGCGATCCACAGGCTGAGCTCGCAGAGACGCAGGCCAAGTTTCAGGCGATGCTGGCCGCCATCGTGCGACCCTAGGCGCCAGGGCCGCGTCGAAGCCTTACCGTCGACCCGCGCTACGCGATGGTGAGTGCCCGCGCCACCGCGGCGTGCACTTCGTCGTGACGCTGCACATTGTGATCGCGGTTAGTGCACACGACGATAACGCGCGGCCCAGACTTCGCGAGAGCCGCCTTCAATTGCTGCGTGGTCGCAACTGATTCAACATCAAGGCCGTGGGCGCGCGCGAGTGCCGCAAGGTCGGTGCCATGGGGTGTACCGAACAGTTGCTCGAAGCGCTCGTGTTCCAGCGTGCTGCGCTGCGGCAAGAACGAGAAGATTCCCCCTCCGTCATTGTCGACCACGACGATGCGCAGGTCGGCCACACGATGGCGCAGCGCGACGAGACCATTGCTGTCGTGTAAGAACGCAATGTCACCGATCAACAAGCCCGTTGGTGCCTGTGTTGCAAGGGCCACTCCGACAGCCGTCGACACCACGCCGTCAATGCCATTGGCGCCACGGTTGGCAAGCACGCGCAGATGATCGGTGGCAGCGGCGTACCACTCGAGATCACGCACGGGCATGGATGACGACACCACGAGCGATGCATTAGCCGGCAGCGATGCAGCCATCGCGCGGGCAGCCCCTGGTTCACTCAGTGTTGCCTCGTCATCAAGCATCGACGCGATCACCGCGCGCGCGGTTCGCTCGGCCATAGCCCACTCATCGAGCCAATCGTTGGTCGCCGCTCGACCCGCTACGACGGCCGCGACGTCATCACACACCGCATCAGGGGCCGCAACCACATGCATCGCGCAACGACGATCGGGATCAATCAGAAACGGCGACTCGCTTACCACCACCAACTCCGCATCGCTGTCGCGCAACCACGTGGCGATGACTTTCGAAGCGTGTGGTGCACCGAAGCGCACGACGACGTCGGGTTGCAGCGACTTCGCCGTGGGTTCGTGTCGCAAGAAAGCATCAGCATGACGAATGAATCGTTCGTGATCGGCACGTGCACCACTGCGCGGCTCGGCGAGCACCGGCCACGCAAGGGCATCAGCCAGTCGCGCCAAGGCGGAAGTGCTTGGCGCACCGACACCCGCGACGATTACGCCACGTCGACCCGCAAGGCGAATGCTCAGTCGTGATAACTGCTCGGTCGGCAGTGCGCGCTCCTTGCGCGTGGCACTTTCAAATTCGCGAGCAGGCAGGTCGCCCGGCATGCCGACGAGTGGCTCACGAAATGGCAGGTTCACATGCACGGGGCCGGGTCGCTGTGCAGTTGCCGCCGACCAGGCTCGCTGGGCACTTCGTCTCCATTCATCTCGGCGTTCGTCGTCTGGCACACCCACATCAACGAATGAGCGCACCGCCACACCAAAGAGGCGCTGTTGGTCGATCGTCTGTGGGGCGCCAACACCCTGCAACTCGGGTGGTCGATCGGCCGTCAGCACGATGAGCGGAACTTCGGCATGAGACGCTTCGACTACGGCAGCATGAAAGTTGACTGCGGCGGTGCCCGACGTGCAGAGCAACAGGGTTGGCACACCATTCGCCATCGCCATGCCGAGAGCTGCGAACGACGCACTGCGCTCGTCGTGAAACACATGCAACCTGAGTCGTGCCTCGGCCGCCAACGCCAATGCCATCGGGGTTGATCGCGACCCGGGGGCCAGCACCACATCGCGGGCACCCAGCGCACACCACTCGTCGACGACCGTGGCACACCAGGTGGCGGTCACATTGGCAGACTGCATGCCTCTATCGTGGCAGCAGTGCGGGTGGAAATCGTCTCTGACCTCGTCTGCCCGTGGTGTTTCATCGGCAAACGGCGCTTTGAGCGCGCGTTGTATGACCTCCGCCACGCTGGCGTGCGGCTGGATGTGCAGGTGCACTG
>RGSV01000003.1 GCA_010025655.1 Acidimicrobiia bacterium | reverse complement strand
CCGAGTGCGTGAGCCAGATGTGCGGCGAACATCATGCCGACAGCCACCGCCTCACCGTGGGCCAACGCAAAATCGGTAGCGATCTCGAGGGCGTGACCGAGCGTGTGACCGTAGTTGAGCACCGCCCGACGGCCCGACTCGCGCTCGTCGACACCGACGACGTCGGCCTTGATCTGCACGCAGCGTGCCACCCGCGCGTCGAGGTCAAGCGCCAACAAATCGTCGCCCGTGAGAAAGTGATACTTCGCCATCTCGCCGCGACCACAGCGTTGCTCACGATCGGGCAACGTGTCGAGAAACGCCGTATCACACACGACACCTGTCGGTTGCCAGAATGCGCCAACGAGGTTCTTACCCGCGGCGACATTTACACCCGTCTTGCCGCCGATTGCCGCATCGATCATGCCGACAAGGGTGGTCGAGACGTGCACTACCCGCATACCGCGATGCCATGAAGCAGCGGCAAAGCCCGCCACGTCGGTGACCATTCCCCCACCGACCCCAACCACCACGTCGTTGCGTGTGATGCCAGCGGCAGCAAACTCTTCGCACAGACGCTCGATCGTGGCGAGCGACTTGTGCTGCTCACCGTCACCAATCAGATGACGACTCACCGTGACGCCAGCGGGAAGCTGGGCGCGAACATCAATCGGCAACGACGCCTGAGTCACCAACGCCACTCGCTTGGCATCAGCGGGAATAACGCTCGCAAGTTCGCGAATCGCACCGCGACCAACGACCACGTCATACGACCTGACGCCGAGGTCGACCCGCACATGATGCAAGGTGTTCATACGAGTGCCACCACTCGTTGCACCACATCTTCTAGTGAGAGGCCCGCAGTGTCAATGCGCTCGTCAGCCACCTCGGTGTAAAGACCGCGGCGTTCGGTGTCGAGCTGCGTCAGGCGAGCCGAAGCGTCACCGTCAAGCAGTGGGCGGTGCGGTGAGCGCGCCGTGCGCTCGGTCAACGAGGGCACATCGGCATCCAGCCACAACACGACTGCCGAAGAGTTCCTCAGCAGCATTCGGTTCTCGGCACTCAACACGCTGCCCCCGGCAGCCGCGACAACGGCGTCGACCGATGTCGCCAATGCTTCAGCGAGGGCTTGTGCCTCGTGGGCGCGAAACATCGCTTCACCATCATGTTCGAACACCTCACGCACCGACTTGCCCGCACGGGCTACGACGAGATCGTCGGTGTCGATGAACTTGTAGCCGAGTTTGGCCGCCACTCGGCGCCCGACGGTGGTCTTTCCTGAGCCCATCATGCCCACGAGCACGACCACACGCGGCATGCGGCGCTATCGCAACGACTCGGCGAAGGCACGGGTGTTGCGCACGAACTCGGCCACTGAGTCGCCGCCGAACTTACGTTGTGCCTCGGCAGCAAGTACGAGAGCAATCATCGTTTCCGCGACCACGCCCATCGCTGGCACCGCGGTCACGTCGGTGCGTTCCTTGAAACTGACGGTTTCTTCCTTTGTCAGCACATCGACGGTTTTCAGCGTCGGGCGGTTGAGCGTTGAGAGCGGCTTCATCGCTGCTCGCACGACCAACAGCTCTCCTGTCGTCATGCCACCTTCGGTGCCGCCCGCTTTGCTCGTCTCGCGACGATACGAACCACTCGCGTCATCCCATGCGATGGCGTCATGGGCCTCGCTGCCGCGTCGCGCAGCGCCAGCAAAGCCATCGCCGATCTCAACACCCTTCACCGCCTGAATGCTCATCACCGCCTGGGCGAGCATGCCGTCGATCTTGCGATCCCAGTGCACGTGGCTGCCCAACCCCACGGGCAGACCGTAAGCCAGCACTTCGACGACCCCGCCGAGGCTGTCACCATCCTTGGCTGCGGCCTCGATCTCGGCGATCATCTTGTCTTCGGTGGCCTTGTCGAAACAGCGCACGGGCGACTCATCAATGCGTGCGATATCGGCAGCCGTGGGGCGCGCAACGGCATCACTCGACACCGAGCCCAACGAAGTGACATGCGAAACGATGTCGACGCCAATCTGCTTCAGCAACAACTTGGCAAGCGCGCCCGCCACGACGCGCGCACTGGTCTCACGCGCACTGGCTCGCTCGAGCACATCGCGCGCGTCAACAAAGTCGTATTTCTGCATACCCGCCAGGTCTGCGTGACCCGGACGCGGCTGCGTAAGCGGCTTTTTGGTAGCCCCAGGATGCGGCGACATCTCTTCATGCCACACATCAGATCGAAACCACTCGGTGTTCTTGATCAACACCGCCACCGGCGACCCAAGGGTACGACCGTGGCGAATACCGCCAATCAACTCGATTTCGTCTTGCTCAAACTTCTGTCGTGGACCCCGACCGAACCCGAGACGCCGACGTGCCAACTCACCGGCTAGGTCAGCGACGGTGACAGGCAAGTTCGAAGGCAAACCTTCGACAATCACCACGAGCGCCTGACCGTGACTTTCTCCGGCGGTCAAGTAGCGCAACATCTGCGCTGAATTCTACTGCTGTGATTTGGCGAGCTCGCCGAGCGCCGCAGCGCGCATGAGTGCGACATCAGGTCGGCGACCCAACCACAGCTCTTGTTGACGCGCTGCCTGTGCACATAACATCTCGAGCCCGTCAATTGCCACGCCACCGCGATCACGCACGGCACGCAAGAGCGCCGTCTCGAGCGGGTGATACACCGCATCAAGAACGAACTGGCCGGCACGAAGCATCGCTACTTCGACGGGAATTGCGGCGGCCGACTCGCCGGGTTGAACTCCGTGCATTCCGACGGGTGTCGTATTGATGATGGTCGGAAATCGCGCGATGTCAATGGCGTTGATCTCGCTCGTCGAGCCACTACGCACGGTGTTGCCGAGACGCACCGCCTCGGCGCGGCGCTGTGCCGTGCGATTTGCGACACCGATCGTGGTGCCAGTGCGAGCCAGGGCGGCAACCACCGCACGCGCCGTTGCCCCCGCGCCGATGACTGCGACACTGCCGAGGTCTGCCCCGGCACGTTGCAGCGCATCAACACAACCTGCCCCGTCAGTGTTGTGGCCGACGAGACGACCACTGGCATCACGCACTACGGTGTTCGCCGCACCGACAAGTCGCGCATCGTCAGACAGCTCGTCGAGTGCGCCGAGCACCATTTCTTTGTGCGGCATCGTCACCGATAGCCCAGCGATGCCGAGCACCCGCATTGCGTCGACGGCCGCCGCGGCATGCGCGGGCTGCACCTCGAATGCGACGTACACCCACGCATCGCCGTGATGTGCAAATGCCGCGTTGTGAATCGCAGGTGACAGGCTGTGGCGCACCGGGCTGCCGATGACCGCAGCAAGTTGTTTCATCGGTGTCACTCGCTATGCGTTACGGCAGTATGCCCGCGATGCGAGCAGCCTCGACGTTCTTCTCGTGCAGACGATAGGTGGTAGAGAATGCGTGGCGGCCCTCGGCATCAGACAGCACGTAGAACAACAGTCGACACGGTTGCTGCTTTTCTTTCTTCGTGCGCGCGGTGCAGCGCTCGTCGTCGTCGGCAGGGTCATCGGCCGGGTTCATCGCTGCAATCAGCGCAGCCTCTCCGGGGTTGGCAATCGGCGTCGGGGGTAATCCCTTCACGCGGTACAGGTTGTAGGGAGAATCTGCCTGCTTCAGAGTCGCGAAGTCGACACCCTCGGCGGCGCCGTAGTACAACGCCGCATCAATCTGCAGTTCCATGTCAAGTTCGAGACGGTTATGGATGACGCGCGATACGAGCGCGCGCTCTTCGGCGATCTTTACCTCCTTTTCGATGAGCGAAGCGATGGTGATGATCTCATACGGCGTTCGCCCGAGGCGCTGGGCAGCTGCCTCGATGTCGTTGGCCAGGGCCCGCGTTCGCATTTCTTCGATCATGCGAGCAAGCACATCGACTTCATCTTCGTATGATGCCACTCGGTAGAGAGCGGGAAACAGCAGCCCCTCATACGACGTGACGCCTGAGGGTCGAAACGGAGCCGCCAGTTCACCCGAGGCGAACGCGGCATCAACGCCGACAGTGGTGAAGCCGGGTGCGTCGCGTTCGAGGCGGGCGGCAATCTGCGTCACGGTGAAACCCTCGGGGAAAACCACCTCGACTTCGGTGACGGCGTTGTCGGCCGGCAGTGTCGGCGTTTCGTCAACCCGTAAATCGCCCGCGAGCGAGGTGACTTGATAACCGGCCCAGGCGATAAAGGCCGCTGCAACAATCGCCAAGCCGATGAGAATCTCGCGCGAGTATTTGCGCAGATCAGGCACCATGCCGTCGGAATCTGACGCGTCACTCGCTCGCGGAGTATCCCACGGGTCTTCGTTCCAGTCGTTCATGAAGATGTTCGCTCACGCTCGTGACGGCGGTGGTCGATGAACGACTGAAGCATCACGGCCGCGGCAACTTTGTCGACCACTCGACGACGGGCGTCAGCCTTCATTTCCATCTCGACCAGCGAACGATTAGCTGCCACAGTCGTGAGGCGTTCGTCGTGCAAGTGAACGGGAACGCCCAGTACGCCACGTAACTGCTCAGTCTCGTCAATGGCGCTCTGGGCCGCCGCCGTAACCTTGCTCGACAGATTGAGCGGCAGTCCAACAACCACGGCCTGAGCTTCGTATTCGGCTACCAACGCGGCGATCTGGCGATGATCGTCGTTGCGATGCTTGGCGCGTTCGATGACGGTGAGTGGTGTTGCGACCCGCTCATCGGGGTCACAGAGAGCAACTCCGATGCGCCGACTGCCAAGGTCGAGACCGAGACATCGCATGGTCACGCTTGTCGCGCTGCCGCAACTGCCTTTGTCGCCGTAGCCAGCGCTTCGTCAAGCGCTGCGGTGTTCTTGCCACCCGCAGTCGCGATGTCACCCTTGCCGCCACCACCGCCACCGACCTGCTTGGCCGCATCTTTGATCAACTCCCCCGCCTTCAAGCCGCTGGCCGGCATGACGGCAGCGACCAGCGCAACACCGCCAGAGTCAGAGATGCCACCGAGCACCACGGCTTCGATACCCGACGTCGCACGCACGGCGATGGCAAGATCGCGCAATTCGGCAGGAGCCAAGCCGTCGACACGAGCGACGAGCGCACCGTCACTGGCGCGTGCAGCAAGTTCTGCGGCACGAGTAGCGGCCTGGGCGGCACGCAGGCGCTTGAGTTCTTCGTTGAGCGACTTGGCGTTGTCGACGGCGCGCTGTGCTGCGGCAACAAGCTCATCGGGTTTGCCACCGAGCACGTCGGCTGCCGCCGCCACCGACGCCGCCGTGTCGAGCATGTATCGCACGGCGTGTTCACCCGTTAGCGCCTCGATTCGTCGCAGGTTTGAGCCGATTGAGCCCTCGCTCACCACTTTGATCGGGCCGATGTCACCAGTTGCCGACACGTGTGTGCCACCGCACAACTCGAGCGACTTGCCTGCCTCGAGCACGCGCACCACGTCGCCATATTTGTCGCCGAAGAACGCGATCGCACCCTTGTCGCTCGCCGCCTGCTTCGACATCTCTGTCGCCGTCACTCGGGCGTTGGTCAAGACTTCTGCGTTGGCAAGTTGCTCAATGCGACGAATCTCGGCTGGCGTGACGGCTTCGTAGTGACTGAAGTCGAAACGCAGACGATCAGGGGCGACCAACGACCCGGCCTGCTTCACGTGCTCGCCGAGCACCTCACGCAGTGCCCAGTGCAAGACGTGGGTCGCAGTGTGGTTACGGCGCGTGGCGGCGCGGGCTGCTGAGTCGATTGCGGCGTGCACGACTTCGCCCTCGGCAAATTGGCCACGCGTGATGCGCGCGAGATGACGCCGCAGACCCGGGGCGGCGAAGGTCGTGTCGATCACCTGCGCGGTTGCTGATGCGGTGGTGATGACACCCTTGTCACCGACCTGACCACCACTTTCGGCATAGAACGGCGTCGTGTCGAGATACATCTCGTACACACTCGAGCCGTCGTCGTAATCGAACGGCCCAAGTACGGCGAGCACCTTGGCGTCGCATGACTCATGTTCGTAGCCAACGAACGATGTAACACCGTGCTTGTCGACGAGCGCGCGATAAGCCGCCACTCGTTGCGGGTCGGCTGCTTCGTTCTTGCGGGCGCTCTTGCCGCGCTCGCGCTGCTGGTTCATCTCGTGTTCAAAACCTGCCACGTCGATACCGACACCGCGCTCTTGAGCGATTTCTTGGGTTAGCTCGAGCGGAAACCCGTAGGTGTCATGCAAGGCAAAGGCCGACTTGCCACTGATCGTGTCTGTCTTGCGCCCAAACTCATCTTCGAGAATGCCGAGACCTGTGCGCAACGTGCCGCGGAACTTTTCTTCCTCACGTGTGATAACACCGAGAATGAAGTCGCGATTGGTCGACAGGTCTGGGTAGGCATTCTTCATGAGCCCAAGCGCAGTTTCGACGAGCGAAGGCATAACGAGTTTCTCGCACCCAAGCAGATAGGCGTGGCGCACTGCGCGACGAATGATGCGACGCAGCACATAACCACGCCCTTCATTCGACGGGAACACGCCATCGTTGATCATCATCATCGACGATCGTGCGTGCTCGGCCATGACACGCAGACTGAAGCTCGGTCGATGTTCGTAGTCTCCGATGCGATACTCGGCACCACTCAGGCTGCGTCCTTTGTCGATGAGCGGCGCCAGCAGATCGGTCTCCCAGATCGAGTCGACGCCCTGTGTCAGTGTGAGAATGCGCTCGAACCCTGCGCCCGTGTCAATCGACGGCTTCGGCAAGCGGGTGCGCGAGCCGTCTTTGGCTTGGTTGTACTGCATGAAGACGAGATTCCAAAATTCGAGAAAGCGATCACCCTTCGGGTCGTGCAGCGGACCACCGTCTGGTCCGAATGCACTGCCGCGGTCGATGTGAATCTCTGAACACGGCCCGCACGGCCCGACGTCGCCCATCTGCCAGAAGTTGTCGGCGTCGCCGAGGCGCTGAATTCGGTTCATCGGCACACCGACCACCTCGTGCCAGATCTGCTCGGCCTCGTCGTCGCTCTCGTGCACGGTGATCCACAACTGGTCACCATCAAACCCAAACACCTCGGTGACGAGTTCCCAGCTCCAGGGAATCGCCTTCTCTTTGAAGTAGTCGCCGAAACTGAAGTTACCGAGCATTTCAAAGAACACGAGGTGGCGCTTCGTGCGGCCGACGTCGTCAAGGTCGTTGTGCTTACCGCCGGCGCGCACACACTTCTGCACACTCACCGCCCGCGGGAAAGGTGCGGTCTCTTCTCCGACGAAATATGGCTTGAACGGCACCATGCCTGCAACCGTGAACATGATCGTCGGATCGAACGGAATCAAGCTGGCAGATGGAACGATGCTGTGCCCTCTGTCGGCGAAAAAGCCCGTAAAGGCCCGACGTAATTGGTCGGCCGTCGTGATGTCGGCGCGCGGCATCGGGTTATTCGAAGAGGTCGTTGCTCGTCGATTCGCGCGAGCGCTCGCTAGCGCCACCGACGGTCTGGTTGACTCGCTCTTTCATTGCCAACACGCCATCAACCAGCGAGTCGATGAAGCCATCGACCGACTCTTTGGTAGCGGCGCTGTCAGCCTTGCGCCGCAGCCAGCCGTAACCGAAGAGTGCCGCGAGGGCGCCGAGCGCGAACCAGAACAAACGACGAAACATGACCGCTACTGAGCGTATCGCCGAGGAGGAATCACGCTGCCCTGAGGTGTGGTGCCATCACGCAGGTGCAGGGGAACTTCACTCGATGCGCCGTTGTGTAATGCCTCGGTAGCCGTCGTGATGGCATCGACCACCGCGCGGCTTTTCGGTGCGCGTGCCAAGTGCATGACTGCATGGGTCAGGTTGTAGCGCGCTTCCGGCAAACCGACATGTTCGACCGCCAGCGCCGCACCCGTGGCGACCGACAATGCCACTGGGTCGGCGTGACCGATGTCTTCGCTCGCGAACACAATCAGCCGTCGCGCGATAAAACGCGGGTCGTCACCAGCCTCAATCATTCGCGCCAGCCAAAAGACTGCGCTGGTCTCGTCACCTGAGCGCATGCTCTTGATCAACGCCGAGATGACGTCATAGTGATCGTTGCGGCCGTAGCGCAGGGCACTAGTGGCGAGTGCCGCCTCAGCGTGGGCGAGAGTGATTTCGGAACCTTCGGCCAATGCCAGCGCAACCTCGAGCGATGTGAGCGCTTGACGCCCGTCTCCCCCGCAACGCAACACGATCAGCTCGAGTGCGTCGTCGGTTGCCTGGGCAGATTCCAGCGTGAGACCACGTCGCAAGAGCGCATGGAGTTCTTCGTTGGTCAGTGGCTCAAGCCGCAACAGCGTCGAGCGGCTACGCAACGGAGCGTTGACTTCAAAGAACGGATTCTCGGTGGTGGCCCCCACCAACGTGATGAGCCCCGCTTCGACGGCAGGAAGCAGTGAATCTTGCTGCGCCGAATTGAAGCGGTGGATTTCGTCGACGAACACGATCGTGCGCTGTTGCTGCTGACCGAGTCGGTCGCGCGCCGCCTCGAGCACCTCGCGCACATCTTTGACTCCCGCAGTCACGGCCGAGAGCCGCACGAAGGCACGCTTGGTGACGAGAGCGATGACCTCAGCAATCGTGGTCTTGCCTACGCCGGGTGGCCCCCAGAGAATCACCGATGACAGACGATCGGTTTCGATGAGCCTGCGCAACGGACCCTGTTCCCCCAACAGGTGTGTTTGACCGACGACGTCGTCGAGCGTGCGTGGTCGAAGTCGTGCAGCGAGCGGCGCCTGACCGCGCAAGGTGCGCTCGGCCGCCGCGCTGAAGAGATCGTCGCCGGTCATCGAGCGTCGCGTTGACGCGCCTCAGCCTGCCGGTTTGGGCAGTGTGCGCAGACCGAGTTCGGCGAGTTGCGCAGCATCAACTGGACCGGGGGCGTTGGTCATCGGGTCGAGACCTGACTGCGTCTTGGGGAAGGCAATGACTTCACGAATGTTCTCTTCACCGGCGAGAATCGCGACGAGCCGGTCGATACCGTACGCAAAACCACCGTGTGGTGGTGCACCATATCTGAACGGCTGCAAGAAGAAACCGAATTTGCGATCGGCGGTTGCATCGTCGATGCCAAGAATCTGAAACACGCGCCGCTGCAGTTCGGGCTCATGAATTCGAATCGACCCCGAGCCAAGCTCCCATCCGTTCAACACCAGGTCATAGGCGAGTGCACGCACGTTGAGCGGGTCGGTCTCAAGTTTCGCCAAGTCGTCGGGGTGCGGGTGACAGAACGGGTGGTGGCCCGGCTGTGGCTTCTTTGTGGTCGGATTGATACCGACAAAGAGGGGGAAGTCAATCACCCAGACGTAGCGGTACGGGCCTTCGTGCACTGGTGGTCGCGCCAAGTCATTGCGCAATTGTCCGAGCACCGTGCAGGTGGTCGACCACTCATCGGCCACCAGCAACAACAAGTCGCCAGGGCGTGCGCCAAGGGCCGTGCACAACTTCGCTTTCTCGTCGTCGCTCAGGAACTTGGCAACGGGAGACTCGAGCGCATTGCCCTCGCCTACTTTCATCCACACCAGACCCTTCGCACCGAGCTGCTTGGCGCGATCAGTGAGCGCATCGAGTTTGTTGCGGCCCATCGCGGCAGCATCGGGATACGTTGTCGCATCGACTCGCAAGCCCTTGATGCTTGCCGCAGCCGCGAACGCCTTGAAGCCGGTGCCTGCGAAAACAGATGTGAGTTCGACGAGTTCCATCGCAAAGCGCAGGTCGGGCTTGTCGCTACCGAACCGATTCATCGCATCGTGCCACGTGATTCGTTCGATTGGGGGCGGTGTTTCTCCTGTCGCCGCGCGTGCCGCTGCAGTTACCGAGTGCGAAATTGCCGCAAGCACGTCGTCTTTCGAAACAAAGCTCATCTCGGCATCGAGCTGCATGAATTCGTATTGGCGGTCGGCGCGAAGGTCTTCGTCGCGCAGACACCGAGCGACCTGGTAGTAGCGGTCGACACCCGCGACCATCAGCAACTGCTTCCACAACTGCGGCGATTGTGGCAAGGCATAAAAAGAACCGGGCTCTTTGCGCGATGGCACGAGAAACTCGCGCGCGCCTTCGGGCGTCGATGGCATGAGGAAGGGAGTCTCGACTTCGATGAAGCCCTGCTCTTCCATCGCTGCACGAATCGCCGAGTTGACACGGGCGCGCAGCCGAATGTTGCGCTGCATGCGCTCACGGCGAATGTCGAGATATCGGTACTTCAGTCGAATGTTCTCGTCGACTTCATCAGCGCGAGCATCAATTGGAAACGGCGGCGGCTCGGCTGCATTGAGCACAGTCAGCGTGCATGAAGTGAGCTCAACTTCACCAGTGGAGAGGTTGGTATTGCGCGTACCTTCTGGTCGCGCAGTGACAGTGCCAACGATTTGCACCACCCACTCGCTGCGTGCGTCGGTGCCGTCATCAATGACGCATTGCATGACGCCTGAGTAGTCGCGCACATCGAGAAAGGCCAACTTGTCTCCGTGTTCGCGGCGACGCGAGACCCACCCGGCGAGCGTGACTTGTTGGCCGATGTTGGCTGCAGTGAGTTCGCCGCACAGGTGCGTGCGCAAGGTGGTGGAAGTCATGGTGAGTTAGCGGCCCAGCGCCGTCTTCACCTGAGCGACGAGTTCGTCGCGCGGCACCAACTGCTGTGCACCGGTCTCCATCGTACGGAGCGTCACCGCGTTCTTGGCGACTTCGTCTTCACCGACAATCAACGCAAGACGCGCCCCACTTCGGTCGGCCACCTTCATTTGCGACTTCATGCTGCGGGCGTCATAGGCGCGGTCGGCCCCGATGCCCGCAGCGCGCAGCTGCGAACACACTGTCGCAGCCTGAGCACCACCAGTGACATCGACAATAAAAACCTCAACCACCGTGGCAGGTGCGGCGAACACCCCTTCGGCATCACAGGCAAGCAATGTTCTGTCGAGACCGAGTGCAAAACCGATGCCCGGTGTCTCGGGACCACCAAGATCAGCAACGAGCCCGTCATAACGACCACCGCCACCGATCGCCGTGTGGGCCGCCGTCAGGCTCGTCGCAACAAACTCGAACGTGGTGCGTCGGTAGTAGTCAAGCCCGCGCACGAGACGGTCATCGATCACGAAGTCGACTCCTGCCGCCTGAAGAGCAGCCTGCACGGACGCGAAGTGCGCTGCGGCTGCGTCACACAGGTGGTCGGCCATGCGCGGTGCTGCCGCGATCGCGCCGGCATCTTCTGGTCGCTTCGAGTCGAGCACTCGCAGCGGGTTGCGCTCGAGCGTCGCACGACTTTCGACAGACAATGCATCGAGGTGGCTGACGAAGTGAGTGCGCAGAGCCGCGGCATATCGCTCGCGGTCGCCCGAATCTCCCAGTGAATTGAGCGAAAGACGAATGCCCCGCAACCCGAGTCGACGATAGAACTCGACCGCGAGCGCGATGATCTCGGCATCGAGTTGTGGGTCGTCGACCCCGAGCACTTCCACTCCGACCTGGTCAAATTGTCGGTAACGGCCCTGCTGAGGCTTCTCGTATCGGAAATTCGGACCCGAGTACCACACTTTCCACGGTGTAACGGGTCGATGCTCGACGAAGGCTCGACAAACGCTGGCAGTTTGCTCAGGCCGAAGTGCGATGCGACGCCCACCTTTGTCGTCAAAGTCGTACATTTCTTTGGTGACGATCTCGGTGGTCTCCCCCACACGCAGAAACACGCCGAGGTCCTCGAACATTGGCGGAATGATGTGCGCAAAGCCAGCGTGTTCAACCACATCGGCAAACACCTGCTGAAATGCCCGCCAGCGGGCTGATTCGGGGGCGAGGATGTCGCGAGTGCCGGGGCTCGTGTTAAACGTCGGCACGCGCCAAGGCTAGTTCGCTTCGCTGTGCGAAGGGTGTGCATTACCCGTCGCACGCGAGTCATCGGCACCGGGCAAGAGGCGGAACGCGTCATACACACCGTCGATGTTCTTGATCATCCGCAACATTGCTTGCAGATGGCTCGGGTCAGAGAACTCGAACTCAAAGCGCATCCGCGCGACGCGGTCGTTGCCCGTCTGCGTGGTGCACGACACGATGTTGACGCGCTGGTCAGACAGGGCGTTTGCCACGTCTCGCAACAGCCGAGTGCGGTCGAGCGCAACCACTTCGACCGCAGCGATGAACGTATCGTCGGCACTCAGGTTGGCCCATTCGACGTCAATCACTCGTGCTGTTTGCTCAGAAACCAACGACAATGCATTTGCACAATCGACGCGGTGCACACTGACCCCCCGACCCTTCGTAACAAAGCCCATGATGTCGTCACCCGGCACGGGTGTGCAGCACTTCGACAGCTTGACGAGCACATCGTCGAGCCCCTCAACATAAACAGCGTTCTTGGCCTTCGAGGTACCCGCACGTGGCCGCGACGTCGGCACGACGGGTGCTTCTTCGGCTGCATCAGGCGACCGCAGTGCATCACGTAGACGCGCGACGAGGGTGCGGGCAGGCACCTTCTTCTGCCCGATTGCCGCAAGCAGACCATTGAGGTCGGCATAGCCGAGTGACGCAATTTCAGCGGCGAGTTCTGGTGAAGCCTCGATACGTCGCAGAGACAGTCCGACACGCCGCAGCTCTTCGACGAACTCATCGTGGCCCTCATCGACCATGTCTTCGAGTTGCTCACGCGACCACCATTGCTTGATCTTGTTGCGCGCCTTGGTCGAAACGACGAAGTCAAGCCAGCCTTGCGACGGGCCGCTGCCTTCACTCTTGGCCGTCAACACCTCGCAGGTGTCGCCCGAAGACAGTTGATGATCGAGTGACACGAGACGACCGTTGACACGGGCACCGACACAGTTGTGACCAACCTCAGTGTGCACTGCATAGGCGAAGTCGACGGGCGTCGACTTGAGGGGCAGAGAAATCACTCTTCCTTTGGGAGTGAAGACGAAGAGCTCGTCTTGCTCGAGTTCGATCTTCAAACCATCGAGGAACTGCCGTGGGTCAGAGACCTCGCCCTGCCAATCAAGAATGCGGTTGAGCCACTCGACTTCTTGGGCGCTTGCCGAGTCTTTGTACGCCCAGTGCGATGCCACACCCCACTCGGCGCGCTGGTGCATATCGCGGGTGCGAATCTGCACCTCGATCGTCTTACCGTCAGGGCCAATCACCGTCGTGTGCAGCGACTGATACAGGTTGAACTTCGGCATCGCGATGTAGTCCTTGAAGCGACCGACGACCGGCTTCCAGTGACCGTGAATCACGCCCAGTGCCGCATAGCAATCGCGCACGCTGTCGACCACGATGCGAATTGCCATGAGGTCATAGATGTCGTCGAACTCGCGACCCTTCTGCATCATTTTTTCGTAGATGCTCCAAAGATGCTTGCCACGCGACGTGAGTTCGGCCTTGATCTTGACCGACTCGAGCAACTTGTCGACTTGACCCAAGACTCGTGCGAGATACACACTGCGTTGCGGGGCTCGCGTGCTCACAAGATGCTCGACTTCGGCATAACGTTTTGGGTACAGCGCAGCAAACGCCAAGTCTTCAAGTTGCTGCTTGACCTCTTGCATGCCTAGACGATGCGCAAGCGGCGCATAGATGTCGAGAGTCTCTTGCGCCACCCGCTGCTGTTTTTCGGTTGGGCTCGATGCAAGAGTGCGCATATTGTGCAGGCGGTCGGACAACTTGATGATGAGCACGCGGAGGTCACGTGCCATGGCGACCAACATCTTGCGCATCGTCGCGGCTTGCTGGGCCTCTTGCGAGTCGAACTGAAGGCGGTCGAGTTTGGTAACTCCATCGACAATCGATGCCACTTCTGCACCGAAGGCTTGGGTGATGTCGTCAAGAGTCAACTCGGTGTCTTCGACAGCGTCGTGCAGCAACGCTGCAATGATCGATGCTTCGTCAAGCCCGATGTCGGCAACGACGCGTGCGACTGCCAGCGGATGGGTGATGTACGCCTCGCCAGTGGTGCGGGTTTGGTGACGATGCGCCTCGCGCGCCGTGTCGTAGGCCCGATTGATGTTGGTCAGCGAGCCCTTCGGGTGGCGACTCTTGTAGGTGGCGAGCAACGGCGCGACTTCCTGCGCAGTTGTGGACTGCTGGCGCCGCCATGGCAGCACCCGTGTGCCGGTGGCCATAGGAGAAGTCTACGAACCAGGGGCAGCAGCGCTCACGCGCTTGCGACGGCGATCTTCAGGTGCTAGCGGCGACGTCGTTTGCGCGGACGCGGTGGATGCGTCAGCACATTGCTCGCTGTGTTCTTCAACACCTGCGATTCGCGGGTGGCCGCCGCTTCGCCAGCTGCCGCCTTTTGAGCGGCGCGCGTCGTCGAGTGCTCAAAGAGTGCTGCCATCTCGGCACCCTTGGCAACCTGATCGGCGACCGCTGCATACTTCTGTTCGCGGTTCTTCATCACTGCGTAGAGCGGTGTTGCGACGAAGATCGATGAGTACGTGCCGGTCAGCATGCCAACCAAGAGCGCGATAGCGAACTCCTGCAGGCTCGTGGCACCCATGATGATCGAGCCGACGACGAGCAACGAGACGACGGGCAGGGCCGACGACAGCGTGGTGTTGAGCGATCGGGCGAGCACCTGGTTGCTCGAGACATTCACGATGTTGCCCATCGAGATGCGCGACGAGGCGAAGCGGTCGATGTTCTCGCGCACCTTGTCGAAGACGACGACGGTGTCATAGAGCGAATAACCGAGGATGGTGAGAAATGCGACCACCGTCGCCGGTGTGACCTCGAAACGCAGCACGGCATAGATGCCAACGGAGATCAACACGTCGTGTGCCATGGCGGCGATTGCAGCAAGCGCCATCTTCCACTCAAAACGCCAGGCGATATACAGAGACACGAGGAGGAAAAAGACCAGCAGTGCGCGAATCGCCTTCTCGGTGATGCTGCGACCCCACGACGAGCTGACGCGAGCCACGCTCACGTCCTGCACGTCGACGCCCGCCTTTTCCGCCAGGGCCTGCTGCACGGCCTGGCGAACTGCGTCGGGCTGATCTCCGACCTGCGCACGAATGCGTTGGCCCTCGGTGCCCGACAAGACCTGAATCTTGGCGTTAGCGGTCTCGACATCGTTGGCTTCGAGCACCTCACGCACCTGCGCTTCTCCGAAGGTTGCCGAGGCAGGTGCTTCCCACGCGACGCCACCTTTGAAGTCGATGCCGAGATTTAGTCCACCAATGACCAAAGCAACAACAGTGACCACCATGAAGGCGCCGGAGATGATGAAGGCTGGTTTGCGCTTGCCGTAGTAGTCGACCGTTGTCTCACCGCGATAGAGCCGACCAAAACCCGAGAAAATGTTCACGATGCCACCGCCGTTTCACTCTTGGCGCGAATGCCCAACAGCGCACGATTCTCCATGAACTTGCTGCGGGCCAGCAACAACATCGCGGGACGCGTGAAGAACCACACGATCGCCACGTCGGCCAGCGTCGCGAGACCGAGGAAGAACGCAAAGCCGCGCACCGAACCAACGGTGAGCCACCACAACACAGCCGCGGCGAGGAACGACACGGTGTCGGCCGCCAACACGGTGCGCCAGGCGCCTTCGAAGCTGCGCTGTGCCGAGTTGCGCAGCGTGCGACCCGAGTTGAGTTCGTCTTTCAGTCGCTCAAAGAACACGATGTAGCTGTCAACGGCGATACCGATCGACACGATGATGCCAGCGATACCCGAGAGCGACAGCGCGAGCCCATTGGTCTTAGAGAGATACGTGATGATGGAGAACTGCAGGGCAATCGACACGGTGATGCCAAAGAAGACGACGAGCGCAACAAAGCGGTAGTACAGCAACATCAAGACGAACACCAGCGCCAGACCGACGAGACCAGAAATGATGGCGGCGCGCAACGAGTCACCACCGAGTGTGGGTGAGACCGTCTGCACTTGCGATACTGCAAACTTGACCGGCACCGCACCAAACTCGAGCACTTTCGCCAGGTCGCGCGCTTCGGCTTCGGTGAAGTCGCCAGTGATTTGCACTTCTCCACCGGTGAAGACTGCTTCTTGCACGACAGGTGCCGACAACACTTCTCCGTCGAGCACGATCGCCACCTGTGCGGTAGGGCACGTGGCATCGCGCGAGAAGCAGCGGGTGGTCAGCGCATTCCAGATGTCTTCACCCTCAGCGCCACCACGCAATTGCACCACGACCGACCACGCCGAGCCTTGAATCGTCGCTGATGCGTTGTTCTCAAAGACCAAACCCGTTGCTGCCACCGGGCCAACCAGATACGCGAGACCGTCTTTACCAAGCAGCACCTCAGAGCCGGCAGGAGGCTCATTGGTTGGCGCCCCGGTGGTGACGGCTTCAGGTGTGGCTGCGCCATCTTCTGTCGTCGCATCAGGGGCGATCGTGGTTTCGGTTGGCACGGTCGTGTCAGTGGCAATCGTGGCGTCGCTCGCGACCGTGGTCTCTGTCGGCACCGTCGTGTCAGTCATTGGGCGTGCTCCGCGAGACTCGCCCGGGCCACCTTCGTCGGGCACTGTCGTCTCGCTCGGCACGGTGGTTTCGCTGGGCAGCGTTGTTTCGGTCGACGCTGGCGTTTCGGTATCGCCCGTTCCCGCGGTCGGGTCAATTGAGCCCGTCTGCAACACCGGTCGCAACTGCAAGTCACCGGTGCGACCAACGATGTCGAGGGCGCGCTGCTGATCTTTGACACCCGGCAGGTTGACGACGACCGTGTCGCCCTGGCGAATGATCTCGGGTTCGGCGACGCCGATCGAGTCGACGCGGGCACGAATGATCTCCACCGCCACTTCAAGCGCAGCGGCGTCGTACTCACCCTCAGGTTGCAACGTGATTGATGCACCACCTTGCAGGTCAAGACCGAGTGAAGGACGGTTGCCCGTGCCAATCGTCGCGCCGATGGCTGCGGCGGCAACCACGATGATGCCAATCAACGAGGCAGCGAGACGACGCTTCATAGACGCGAGTTGGTCAACCCAAGAGCCGAACGGGCGGTTCGGTGACTACTTCTTGTCTCCGTCGGCGTCGGCCTGCTTGCCGAAGCGCTTTGCCTTCTTTTCAGGTTTCGGCGCGGCAATCGGACTGCCGTCCATGTTCACCTTGCTGCCAACCGAACCCTTCACTACCTGTACCTGCACTCCTTCAGCAATCTCGACCCACAAGAAGCGGTCTTCAACACCGGTCACGAGGCCGATGATGCCATTGGTCAAGAGCACCGAGTCATTCACCTGAATGGCCGATTGCAGCGCCGCAGCTTCTTTCTGGCGCTTGCGCTGCGGGCGCAGGAGCAGGAAGTACATCACCACGAAGATGAGGATGAGCGGAAGCAATCCGAGGATGCCGCCCCCCGAGGAGGTCGTCGTGGTGGTTTCTTCGGCGAGAACGAGGCTGAACATAAGGTTTTACGCTACCCCCATACCTCAAGCACCTCGCGCCGCAGCGCCGAGAACGTTCCGCCGATGATGGCGCTACGCGCTCGGGACATAAGGTCAAGCGTCCACGCGAGATTGTGCAAAGAGACGAGCCGTGACGCCGTCGGTTCTCCCACTTGAAAAAGGTGCCTCAGGTAGCCACGCGTGTGCGACCGACACACCATGCAGGCGCACGACGCGTCGATCGGTTCTTCGCTCTCGGCGAACTCGGCACGCTTCACGTTGAGTCGCCCCGTACTCGTGAGCGCGGTGCCGTGCCGACCGAGACGCGTCTGCAAGACGCAGTCGAACTGATCGACGCCGAGCGCGATGGCTTCAATCATCGACGCCGGGTCGCCAACACCCATGAGATAGCGCGGCTGGTCGGCTGGCAACTCTTCGAGTGCAGCGGCGAGGGCTGGCAGCATCTCCGCGCGGGTCTCACCCACCGAGAGGCCGCCGATGCCGTATCCGTCGAAACCGACGCTCACGATGTCGCACGCACTCTCGCGGCGCAGTCGCTCGTCGATGCCGC
>RGSV01000200.1 GCA_010025655.1 Acidimicrobiia bacterium | reverse complement strand
AGACTTTCGGATCTCGTGGAGTTCAAACGCGCTAAGCGCTAACTCAACAATCGGATCGGCCTCAGCGAGCCAATAAAATCACCAATCGCTGACAGACTTCGGCTAGTCGCTGAACATCGATCTTGTCTCTTGATGCTTGCCGCAACGCTGTTGCGGGTTTGGCAACGGAATCAAACAGTTCGAGTACTTGTTGCTTTGACAGGCCGCTCGGCTCGGAGTTCTCTAGCGCCTGCACGAGGTGGGCCGCGTCAATAACGCTGGTCGCAGTGTCGGGTGCATTGGTGGAATCAACATATGACTCGCTGGTGAACGTGAGCAAGTAGTCGAAGCGTTCGACAGTTGAAACTTGAGGCGACGGACACCTCACGACTCCGCGGGCAGCAACTTCGCGAGAGAACACTGGCCAGCGGCGGGCATTGGCGACGCCGACCAAGATCGGAATCTCGTCATCGATTCGCCCCCTATTGGCGGAAAACGTGCGACATCGGCGCACCATAAGACGATGGAGTATGAGTCACTCATGCGACATACGGCTACTTTCTACTGCGAATACCCTACGTGAAAGTAGTCAGTGGGTGTGCGAAGTTTGAGTCACTCATGCGACATACCAAGACTTCCCACTGTGACCACCCTGCGCAAAGGTGGCCAGTGGTGGCGTGGGTTCGTCGACACATGCCACTCTTCAACGCACGACAGCCCACTACCGTGACATGCCGTTATCAGCGTGTTGCGGGCCAACCCTCCTTGGTTAACCCCTGCGTTAGCGACGAAAGCCAGCTCTGTTCGTTGAAAACCGGCGTATCGATCGACCGTGCGGTCAGCGTTGCACGGAAGTTAATTCTCCGTTTACGACACGTTCGCGCAGTTCGCGCTTCAAGAACTTTCCGGCTGCGTTGCGTGGCAGCGGCTCGCTGAGAATCACGACGTGCGCCGGCACCTTGAATGCGGCCATCTTGCCGTCGAGGAACTTCCAGAGCTCTGCTGCGCTGATGGTGTGACCAGCCTTCGGGTAGATGGCCACCGCCACCTCTTCACCGAGGCGCTCGTGCGGCACGCCAAAGACGGCAGCCTCGTGAATGGCAGGGTGCTCATAGATGACGTGCTCGACCTCAGCGCCGTATACGTTCTCCCCCGCACGCAGAATCATGTCTTTGGCGCGGTCTTCGATGTAGAGAAAGCCTTCGTCATCCATGCGACCAATGTCGCCAGAAAGCAGCCAACCGTCAACGATGGTCGCTGCGGTGGCTTCGGGCTTGTTCCAATAACCGCGAATCAGCATCGGCCCCGACATCCAAATGTCACCAGTCTGACCTGCAGGCAGCGGGCGACGTTCGGCATCACGAATCTCGACTCGCATCGGCAGCACCGCGCGGCCAGTGCTGGTAGGCCGCGCCACGTAATCGGCGCCACGGTTGCCCGGGCCGAACGCATTCGTCTCGGTCATGCCGTAGCCGAGTTGCGGGCCACCCTTCTTGAAACTGTTGGCAACCTTGTGCACCAGCGCTGCTGGTGCGGGTGCACCGCCACCGCCGATCGCACGCAGCGACGAGAGGTCGTAGTTGGGGAACGCCGGGTGATTTACCAAATCCCAACTTTGCGTGGGCACGCCGACGAAGTTGGTGATCTTCTCGCGCTCGATCAATTGCATGGCCCGCTCGGGCTCCCACTTGTACATGATCACCAGCTTCAAGCCAGCGACAAAGCAACTCATCATCACGGGTACGCAACCCGTCACGTGAAACAGCGGCACGATGAGGATGAACGATGGCGGAAACGGATCTGGCTCGGGCTTCACCGTTGCGCGCATGCCGTCGACCGTTTGGCGAAGTGAAAACGACATCAGCGCGCTGACGATGGCGCGATGCGTCGACACCGCACCCTTCGGAAAGCCCGTCGTGCCAGATGTATAGAGAATCGTCGCATCGTCTTCGGGGCTGATCTCAACGGGGGCTGGCTTGTTGCCGAGCTGCACCACGTCTTCCCACTTGTCGATGCCACCTGTCGCCTGCTTCGACCGCACCAGCAACACCTTGATGCCGAGCGCATCACAGGTGGCTTTTGCCGTCGCATAGCGCTCATCGTCGCAGATGAGCACCTTGGCACCGCAGTCGCGCAGGGCGTAGTCCATCTCTTCTTGCTTCCACCACGAGTTCATCGACACCGAGATGCCGCCGACCGACAGAATCGCCGCGAACGACAGGCACCACTCGGGGTAGTTGCGCATGGCGACGGCGACACGGTCGCCCTTCTGCACGCCGTAGCGGGTGGCGAGGGCGTGAGCGAGAGCGTCGACGCGATCCATCGCTTGGGTGAAGGTGAGCGTCTCGTCTTCGTAGACGAGAAACGGCTTATCGCCGTGGTTGCGGGCCATCGCAAACACCTGGGCCAGGTTGGCGGGAGCGTTTTTGAATACCTGGGTCTTTATTCCACGAATGTCGGCGTCGACCAATTCAAAGATCTGCCCGGCGCCTGTAGCAGCGTCGATTGCTTCAAACCACCCGAGACCTGCTGCCGGCGTCGTCATATTCCCCCCTTGTTTCGTGGAGCTGAGGGGAATTGAACCCCTGGCCTGTACATTGCGAACGTACCGCTCTACCAACTGAGCTACAGCCCCG
>RGSV01000199.1 GCA_010025655.1 Acidimicrobiia bacterium | reverse complement strand
CCGACGAGCTCATTGAGGCGATCCTGGCGAGTGGCGTGCCGTACTTCGACCTCTCATTGCAACACGTGTCGAAACCGCACCTGCGACGCATGCGCCGCTGGGGCGATGGTGAACGCTTCTTGCAGCGCATTGCCGACATTCGCTCACGTGATGCGCAGTCGGCATTCCGCAGCAATTTCATCGTCGGATATCCGGGCGAGACCGAAGACGACCACGACCAGTTGCTCGCATTTGTGCGCGAGGCGTCGCTCGACTGGTGCGGGTTCTTTGAATACAGCCCCGAAGAGGGCACCTACGCCATCGACCTACCCGACCAGGTGCCAGCTGGGTTGATGCGCGAACGCATCGCCGAGTTACGTGAGCTGCAAGACGCCATCACTGCCGCAAAGCGTGACGACCTGATCGACGACGTGGTTGAGGTGCTGGTGGACGAGCCTGGTGTCGGACGCAGCCACCGAGAGGCCCCACAGATTGACGGCATCGTGCGAGTGCCCGACACGCTCGCGACGGGTAGTTTCGCCAAGGTGCGCATCGTTGATGCCGAGGGCCCAGATCTCGTAGCTGAAGGGGCGTCGTCACATGCCCGTTGACCCAAATGCACTCATCACCTGGGCAAACGCCGTCACGGTGTCGCGCATTCTCGTGTCGCCGCTGCTCTTTGCGATGATCCCAGTCGAGCCGGGCGGCTCGTGGGCGGCGCTCGGCATGTGGTTTGTGTTGTGCGTGAGCGACGGCTTCGACGGCTATCTCGCGCGGCGTCACGGCATCACCCGTAGTGGAGCGTTTCTCGACCCGCTCGCCGACAAAGTGCTTGTGCTTGGTGCGATGTTCACCCTGGTATCGCGCGGGGTGTTCTGGCTCTTGCCCGTCGTCATCATTGCGGTGCGAGAGGTAATCGTGAGCGTCTACCGAGTGCTCGTCGGCGCCAAGGGCGTGTCGATGCCCGCGAGTCGCACCGCAAAAGTGAAGACACTCAGCCAGCAGTTGGCGGTGGCCGGCGCACTGATGCCGCTCACTTTCGACGAAGAATGGCTCTGGTCGTCGCTCTTGTGGTTGGCGGTCGGGCTCACGTTGTTGTCGGGCGCACAATATGCGTGGAAAGCACTCTCGCCAAAGCGAGGTGCCGCCGGTGCGATGTGATGTTGTCGCCGTCGGCACCGAACTGCTGCTCGGCCAGATCGTCGACACCAACTCGTCGTGGCTCGGTGAGCAACTTGCTGCGGCGGGCATCGACTCGTGCCTGCAGGTAAAAGTTGGCGATAACCAAGCACGCATCGTCGCTGCGTTGCAGTCAGTGTTGCGTGACGCTGATGCCGTCATCGTGTGCGGCGGGCTCGGCCCCACCCACGACGACATCACACGTGAGTCGATCGCCGAAGTGATGGGCACGACGCTCGAAATGGATGACGTGATTGCCGATCGCATCGCCCGCATGTTCGCCTCGCGCAACCGCAAGATGAGCGAGAACAACCTCCGGCAGGCCATGGTGCCGCGTGGGGCGAGCGTGATCGAGCAAAAGCGCGGCACAGCCCCCGGCCTCATCTGCCCGGTGGGCGACAAGGTGATCTATGCCGTTCCTGGGGTGCCTTACGAACTGCACGAAATGTTCGAGCGAGCGATCTTGCCCGATCTGCTGGCCCGCAGCGGTGAACCGCGCAAGATTGCCTCGCGTGTGTTGCGCACCTGGGGAGAAAGCGAAAGTGGGTTGAATGAGCGCTTGCAGCCAATCATCGACGAACTCGACCGTGCGGGCAACCCGACGCTGGCCTTCTTGGCAAGCGGCTGGGAGGGCATCAAGGTGCGCCTCACCGCCCGCGGTGCCGACGACGCATCGGTGAGGGCGCTGCTTGATTCGTGGGCAGAACGAGTGCGCGCCGTGGTTCCCGAAGTGGTGTTTGGTTACGACACCGACACGATGGAATCGGTTGTGCTCGACATGTTGCGAGCCCAAGGCCTCACCATCGGAGTCGCCGAAAGTGTTACGGGTGGGTTGGTCGCTGGTCGCTTGACTGCGACCCCTGGCTCGAGCGATGTGATGCGCGGTGGAGTGGTCGCCTACGCGAGCGACGTGAAGTTCGACGTGCTCGGTGTGCCGCGCGGGCCAGTGATCAGCGAAGACACCGCGCGCGCGATGGCGGTGGGGGTGTGCAAGACCGTTGGCTCATCGGTGGGTCTCGCACTCACCGGTGTGGCGGGCCCTGCCGAGCAAGAAGGCGCCAAAGTCGGCACGCTCTGTATCGCCGTTGCGCTGCCCGCGGGCGGTGAATCGGGCGCCACTAGCCAACTCGTCGCCAGCTCCACCACGGTGATGCTCCCCGGCGACCGCAAGACCATGCGCGAACTCGCCGTCATCAGCGCCCTCAACTACCTTCGCCAACTGTTGCTTGGTAGTTGACACCATGATATCATGATGTCATGACATTACTCGAGAACCAAACACGCCAGACCACCGTCCGACTTCCAGAGACCCTCGCCGTTGAGGCAACTGCCGTGGCTCGCACCCGCGGTGTGAGTCTCAATCAGCTCATCATTCAGTCGTTGAAAGTCGAAGTCGACCGCGCGAAGTCAGACGACGACTTTCAGGCTCGCCTCGCACTGTTAATCAAGCAAGACCGCGAGATCTTGCGACGACTCGCCGAGTGAGGTACCTCACTC
>RGSV01000198.1 GCA_010025655.1 Acidimicrobiia bacterium | reverse complement strand
AGGGGTTTGTCGCCGCGTTGTTGACGAGAATGTCGAGGCCTCCAAAACGCTCGATCGTCGCCATGACGCAGGCATTGCCCGCGGCGACATCGCCAGCATTGGCGGCAAAGATCTCGACATCGCCAGACATCTCCTTGGCGGCAGCCCGCAAGGCGTCTTCCTTGCGAGACGAGATCATCACCTTGGCGCCCGACGCTGCAAACTGCGATGCGATGGCCTTGCCGATGCCGCGTGATGCACCGGTGACGAGCGCGACCTTGCCCTGTAAAGAAAGTTCCATGCGCGAAACCCTAGTTGGCGGTCAGTTGCGCGCTGCAGCCCGCGTCAACTGCAAAAGTGCAGCCCGCGTCAACTGTGAGCAGCGGCTTTGGTGACCCGCACCATGGTGATGCGCCGGCCGTCGAGTTCTTCGGTGAGCACACGCACGCCGTCGACTTCTGGGCCCTCACCGAGTCGTGGCACTCGCCCAATGCTGCCAAACACGTACCCACCGATCGTGTCGTAGTCATCGGTCGGCAACGCCAGTTGCAGTCGATCGTTGACATCGGCAACCGAAACACCGCCCTCAATCAGGAAGTCTCCGTTGCTCTGCGGGCGGAAGTTCAAGTCACCGTCGTCGTGTTCATCGACGATCTCGCCGACCAGTTCTTCGAGACAGTCTTCGAGCGTCACGATGCCCGAAAAGGCACCATATTCGTCAGCGACGATCGCGAGGTGGTTTTTAGTGTGCTGCATCTCGCGCATCAATTCCGCCACTGATTTCGTCTCGGGCACGATGTGCGCTGGGCGCATGACGCCAGCAACGAGTTCGTCTCCCCTGCCGGCGCGCTCAAGTTTCATCAAGTCTTTGGTGTTCACCGACCCAGAAACGTCGTCAATATCGTCGTCGTCGACCCGCAAGACCGGCACACGACTGAACTGCTGATCGACCGCCATGTCGAGAGCCGCCCGAATCGTGTCATTCTCACTGACCGTCATCACGTCTTGACGAGGTGTCATGATCTCGCGCACCACGGTGTCGCCAAACTCGATCACCGACTCGATGAGGCTCTGCTCTTCGACCTCGATCACCGAGTCTTTGGCGGCGGCTTCAACGAGCCCGAGGAATTCTTGCTCGTTGAGAAACGGCCCTTGCTCAAGCCCCTTGCCCTTCACGAAGAGATTCGTGACCTTGATCAGCAGATTTGATGCAAGTCGCAGCGGCCAGAAACCCGACAACAACGACACGAGCGGTGCCGTCGCAGTGGCACCCCGCACCGAGTGCAACACGGCATAGGTCTTCGGCACCGCTTCCGCGAGCACGAAGAACACCAGCACGTTCAACACCACGCCAATCACCACGCCGAGCGCACCGAACAGCCGGTTGGCCACCACACCGGTCAGCACTGCCTGCACGGTTTGCAGTGCATTGACGGTAAGCAAGAGCGGGTTGACCCACTTCGTTGGCTCGCTCGCCAGCCTCACCAAGAGGTCGGCGCGTTTGTGCCCAGCTGACTGCAAGGCCTCAGCGCGTTGTCGGGTGATTCGCGAAAGCGACATCTCGGCCAGCGCCAAGAGCATGAGAATTACCAGGAGCACGCCAATACCGACGAGCAACCAGATATCGGCGTTGGTTGGTGCGGCGGCGATCATCTAGTAGCCCTGCCGAAAACCGCTCGGTGCAGATGCACACCAGTGCAGCTCTTCGAGCAATTGGCGCTCGCGAGCCCGCATGCGATCGGCATGTTCCTGTGTGTCGTGGTCGTAGCCCAGCACATGCAGCACACCATGGGTGACAAGTAGCGCGAGCTCGTCGTCGAGGTTGCCGGCGTGCTCTGACGCTTGACCCGCCGCCACCTGCGGACACACCACCACATCACCAACAAGTAAGGGCAGGTCGCTGGCGTCGACCCGAGCCCGCACGGGTGTGGCGGTACGCGCAGCAGGGCCGGTGGCGCGCGAGTCGTCAATCAAGTCGATCGGAAACGCCAGCACGTCAGTCGGGGCATCATTACCCATGTGAATGCGGTTCATTTCCTGAATCGTCGTCGGCGCAACGAACAGCAGCGCCATCTCGGCTTGACCGCGCACGCCTTCTGACTGCAACACGTTCGTTGCCAGTCGCTGCCAGCGAGCAGCATCAACCACGATGTCTGATTGTTCGTCAGAGACGAACACTTCTACCGACCCATCGCCTCCGGCGCGGCGTGGGTTACGTGAGCGTGGCCGATCAGCCACGCCGACGCTCACTGCGCAGACGCGCCGATGCCTCATTGCCGACTCGTTCGTAGGCAGCGACGATGTCGGCGACGATCTTGTGACGCACGACGTCGCTGTAGTCGAGATGCACGAACGTGAGACCCTCGATGCCCGTCAACACGCGCTCGAGCCCAACGAGACCACTTCTGCCATCAGCAACGTCGACCTGCGTCGTGTCACCAGTGACGACAACCTTCGAGCCAAACCCGATGCGCGTGAGGAACATCTTCATCTGTTCGGGCGTGGTGTTCTGTGCTTCATCGAGGATGATGAAACTGTTGTTCAGCGTGCGACCGCGCATGAAGGCAAGCGGCGCGACTTCCACCACGTTGCGCTCCAGATACTTCTGCGCGTTCTCGGCTCCGACCATGTCGTGCAACGCGTCGTAGAGCGGTCGCAGATACGGGTCGATCTTGGCCATCAAGTCGCCA
>RGSV01000197.1 GCA_010025655.1 Acidimicrobiia bacterium | reverse complement strand
TTCCGCTTGGCTCTGTACCTGATTCGGTGGAGGCATTTCGCAAGACCGTGCCGGTCTATGTCATCTGTGCCAGCGGCGGACGCAGTATGCGAGCCTGTGAGTTCTTACACAATGCCGGAGTCACCAATGTGGTCAATGTTGCTGGTGGCACGATGGGTTATGCCGCACTCGGCAATTCGCTCAACCCCGGCGATCAGCCGTGAATCGGGCCGTTCTCTCGTGATCATCGTTGTGCCGGCATGACACTCGCCGAGCACGTAGTAGTCGACGATGCGGCTCTTGAACAGGTAGTGCAATCGGCGTTGCGGGCTCCGCTCTATGCGATTGATACCGAATTCCACCGTGAGCGAACGTATTTTCCGCGGCTGGCCTTGGTGCAGCTGCAGTGGGGTACTGACAATGTGCTCATCGACCCGCTGGCCGTCGACCCCCGCGGTCTTGCACCGCTGTTGCAGGGACCAGGGTTGGCGGTGGTGCACGCTGCAGCACAGGACCTTGAAGTTCTTCGCTATGCCTGTGGGACCGTACCGTCGCAGATGTTTGACACCCAGATCGCTGCGGGCTTCATCGGATATCGCACACCGTCGCTTGCCACGCTGACCCAATCGCTGCTCAAGGTCGCGCTCTCGAAGGGCGATCGCATGACCGACTGGTTGCGTCGACCTCTCACGAAGAGTCAGAGTGATTACGCGCGCAGTGACGTTGCCTACCTTGAGCAGTTGCACCAGCGCATCACTGACCGACTGGCCGAGTTGAATCGGTTGAGCTGGGCCGCTGAAGCATGTGAAGAAATGCGCTGTAAGCCGTTCGGCGAGTCGAATCCCGACGATGCATGGCTGCGAATCAAAGATGCACGATCACTGCGTGGGGCTTCGCGTGGTGCTGCACAAGCGTTGGCGGCGTGGCGTGAGCGGCGGGCAATGGCGACCAACATTCCGCTTCGACGAGTGATCAGTGACCTCGCACTCGTAGCGATTGCTCAAACATTGCCAGACTCGGTGGAAGACCTTGCCCACGTACGAGGTGTTGATGAGCGATATCTCGGCGGCTCGATTGCTCGTGAGATTCTCGCCGCAGTCAGGGCAGGTCGCGAACTCGATGTGGTCGTCGAGAACCCCCAACACGAAGCGCTCGATGCCAAGTTCAAGCCGGTGGTGAGCCTGATCACGGCTTGGATTGCCGAACTTTCTCGAGCGAACGAGATTGACCCAATGTTGGTCGCTACCAATCGCGATGTGATCGGCTTCTTGGCTGGGGGAGAATCGCGCCTCGCGACAGGTTGGCGGCGTGACCTTGTAGGTCGCGACCTCGAGCGGTTGCGTGAGGGTGAACTTGGCTTGTCGTTCGACCGTGATGGCCGTCTGCGGTTGATTCCTGCCACCTGAGCGGCATGCACCGACCACGCGTTACCGGCGAGTAGCCTGTTCAGCAATGTCAATCGCCTAGGCGGATGGCCCTCGGGCTCCGCTGTGTCAAACGGAGCCCCACAGTGAAAAAGGGACGTCATCGTCGGTTCGAAGAAGCGCGTCGGTTGAAGCAGTCTGGACCGACTGCCGCTGACCTCGGTATGAGCAGCGAAAAGAGCACCAAGAACGAAGAAGACGAATTTGCGGAAATTGCCGAGCGCTATGGCGTCGTGTTCGATGAAGACGGAGAGATTGCCGGCGATGAAGGTGACGAATCCTGACCGACCATCTTCGTAACGTCGCAATCGTCGCGCACGTTGACCATGGCAAGACAACGCTGGTTGACGAGTTGCTGCGCCAGACCGGCGCCTTCGCTGCGCATCAGCAGGTGGTTGAGCGCGTCATGGACTCAAACGATCAAGAACGTGAGCGCGGCATCACGATTCTCGCCAAAGCCGCGTCGGTGGCGTGGCGTGGCGTCAAGATCAATCTGGTTGATACCCCTGGTCACGCCGACTTCGGCGGCGAGGTAGAACGCGCGCTTGCCTTGGTCGACGGCGTGTTGCTGTTGGTTGATGCGGCCGAAGGGCCGCTGCCACAAACGCGCTACGTGCTGGGCAAGGCGCTGGCACAAGATCTTCCCGTTGTGCTCGTGATCAACAAGGTTGACCGTCAGGATGCACGCCCTGATGAAGTGTTGCTCGATGTCGAGCATCTGTTTCTTGATCTCGCCCACAAAGACGATCACCTGAACTTTCCGGTGATCTCGGCCGTCGCGCGTGAAGGTCGGGCAATGAAGGGCGTCGGCATGCCCGGTCAAGATGCCGATTTGGTGCCGCTACTTGATGCGATCCTCGACACGATTCCTCCAGCAGACGGTGATGCTGCAGCCCCGCTGCAAGCGTTGGTCACCAACCTTGACGCGAGCGACTATCTCGGCCGCCTCGCCATCGGGCGAGTGCACGCGGGAACGTTGCGCAAGGGTGACTATGTATCGCTCATCGGCAAACCAGTAAGCGGCCAACCCACACAGTTGCGCCGTCGAGTGTCGCACCTCTCGCAATTCAGCGGCATCGGTCGCGTGGATGTCGACACCATCACCGCCGGAGATCTCTTCATCGTCGCTGGCATCGAAGAAGTCGAAGTAGGCGACACGCTTGCCGACAGTGAGAACCCGGTTGCATTACCGCGCCTCGAGGTTGATGAGCCTGTCTTGCGGATGAGTTTCAGTGTCAACACCTCGCCGTTTGCCGGGCGAGAAGGTG
>RGSV01000196.1 GCA_010025655.1 Acidimicrobiia bacterium | reverse complement strand
CAGTGTGGTCGCCGTCGACTATCGCCTCGCCCCCGAACACCCTGCACCTGCGTCGCACGAAGACTGCATCGCAGCTACCAAGTGGATTTTTGCCAACGCCACGTCGCTCGGTGTCGACACCAACCGCATCGCGATTGGTGGCGACTCAGCCGGCGGCAATCTTTCCGCAGTCGTTTCGATGCACGCGGGAGTCAAGCCCGTATTCCAACTTCTCGTGTACCCCGCCACCGACATGCGCATGGGTCAGTCGAGCCACCGTGAGAATGCGCAGGGCTACCTGCTCACTGAAGACTCGATGAAGTGGTTTATTGCCCACTATCTGCAGGGCGACAATCAGAAACGACACGACCCTTTGTATTCGCCACTGCTCAGTGACGAAGCAACTTTGAAAAAATCGCCACCCACGCTCGTGATCACCGCTGAATACGATCCGCTTCGCGACGAAGGTGAAGAATATGCCGCACGGCTCAACGCGGTCGGAGTTCAGGCATCGGTGGTGCGATTCCGCGGCCAGATTCATGCGTTCTTCGGCATGAGCGAACTGCTCGATGATGCCGCCGCCGCCATCGCACTCAGCGCCTCCTATCTGCGCAAGTATCTGGGCACCTAATTCGTATGGCACGCACGTCTGTCTCTGTTGACAACTACATCTACGAAGGCACCGATGCTCATCGCACACTGCAGTTGCTCGGCGAGTTGTGGAGCCACCACGTGCATGGCGGCTCACCTTCGCCCGAGTTACAGCAGCGAGCCGCCGACGACCTCGCACGCCTGTTCGCACCACTCGCTACCACCGACGACACGGCACTCGCACCGCTTGAGCGAGTGACCGCGCTCGGCTCACAGGCCGCAGAACGCATCGATCATGCAGACTCGGCCGTATTGCAGTACGCACTGCGCGAGATGTGGACCCCGCTTGCCGCGCTCGCTCACGAGTCACAACGAGCAGGGCAGCGAACTGGTGACGAGGCGAGTGCGCGTGGTGTGGTTGCCGGACTCTTTCTTTCTGATGGCGGCGTGCCGAAGACGGCAGTCGACAGTGTGGAGATCGGGTATCGAGGTGTCATCGGCGACCGACAAGCCACCCGAGTTCACCACGGTCGCCCGTGGCAGGCGCTGTGTTTGTGGAGTTCTGAAGTCGTTGCTGGCCATGCTGCGCAGGGCCATCCGATTCAACCTGGTTCGGCAGGGGAGAACATTTCGATTCGTGGCGTCGATTGGTCGGCGTGGCGACCGGGTGAACGCGTGCGACTCGGTGAGGTTGAGGCGACACTCACGGCCTATGCCATCCCGTGTTTCAAGAATGCTCGCTGGTTTGCCGACGGCGATTACGAGCGCATGAGTCACGAGCGCGGCGACGAAAGTCGTTTGTATGCCCGTGTTGATCGGCCGGGCCGACTAAGCGTCGGCGACCACGCCATGCTTCGCGCCCGATAACAACCCGCGAAGCTGGGTCGCAGCCCGCTCAACCCCACTAACCACGCCATTTCTCAGGTATCCACACTTTCTTTGTGCGATTGCGCTGTGGTGGAAGGTGTCAGCAACGGAGCTGACAGAAAGAGAGCACTATCCACCATGTACACACTCGGAGCACTTCTCCTGGCAGCCATCCTGCTCGGCGCGGTCGTGTCGGTCATCGACTCGGTCCTTCGCCTCGTAGGTCTCCACGGCATCATCGCCAAGATCCCGGTCGTCGGAGCGCACTGGGGCCTCATCATCAGCATCTTGATGGTCTGGCTCACCGATGTGAACCTCGCAGCCAACTGGGGTTTGTCATTTTCGGATGACTGGATGGTGTGGGTCGCCAACGGCGCCATCATCTACGGCATGATTCCGGTCAAAGATGCAGCAATCTCGATGATCAATAAGGGATTCAGGATGTAACGAGCGGCCCTGCCGCTACGCACAACCCGACCCGGCGACCGTGCCCCTTCACAGGGGAATCCCACGTCGCCGGGTCGACCTTTTCTAGGCCGACCCCAAGGCGCTCAAGGGCCGCCTGCATCACCGGTGGCCGTGCGCGATTCGCGCCATCACTTATCTTGAGTGCGACCGCGCGACCATCGGGCAGCGCAACAGCGAACACGGCCTCGGCCCCATCTTTGGCCACCATGCCCGGAACACCCTGCATGAGGCGGGTGACGTCACGAGTCGGGCCACCCACCATTTCGGGGTGACTGGTCATTGCCTGTGCCACTCGATGTGCCGCCGACCCGCGCGGTGCGGTTGCAATCGTGCGAAATGCCCGCGCGAGCCCGATGAGTGACATGGCATGGGCGGGGGCACCGCACCCATCGACACCGATGTGTGCTGCAGGCTCATCAGCAAGCGTCGGAATTATCGCGGTGATGTGTCGTTGCAGAGGATGCTCTGGCGATAAATAACTCGAGTCAGTGGGCCAGCTTGCTGCAACGCATGTGGCGAGCATGCCCGAGTGTTTGCCTGAACAATTCATCTGCAGGGCGCTGCGATGTTTGCCGTCACGAATCGCTCGCTCATGCTCGACCTCATCTAGCGGGTAGTCGACAGTGTTGCCGAGTGACGACTCGTCGAGACCGGCGCGCCGAAGAATCTCGACTGCTGCTGCCAGGTGTTCGGGTCGCCCGTCGTGGCTCGCACATACGAGAGCCAGTAATTCTGGCGGCAGATCAAGACCGGCGTCGACCATTGCGGTTGCTTGCAGTGGCTTCATCGACGAAC
>RGSV01000195.1 GCA_010025655.1 Acidimicrobiia bacterium | reverse complement strand
GTCTCGTGGGCTCGGAGATGTGTATAAGAGACAGTCATCACTCTCGGCGCGCCACACGTGTCGGCATACGGCCTCACAGTCGAGAATGGCACCGCACTTGCCGAGCAACCTGATCGACATCCCGATGATGATGACCAAGCCGACAAATATGACCTGGCTGACGATGCGCTCGCCGCCAGTGGTCGGTTGAATTACGAGATTTCCAATTGGGCGTTGCCGGGCCGCGAGTGTCGTCACAACGCGGTGTATTGGAGCGGTGGCGATTACGCCGGTTTCGGCAGTGCGGCCCACGCCCATCGTGACGGGCGCCGTTCGTGGAACGTGCGCACCCCCGACCGCTACATCGAATTCATCGAGTCGGGCGAGTCGGCTGAGTCGTCACACGAATCACTTGATAATCGCACGCGCAGGCTTGAGCGCTTGCAGTTGCAGTTGCGCACGCGTGACGGCGTGCCGGCCAGTGCCCTCGCGCACAGCGACATCGAAGAGCTGAGCGAACTTGTGCAGCCGCGCGGTGAACGTCTGGTGCTCACTCGCGCTGGCCGCTTGCTCGCCAACGAAGTGTCGCTGCGCCTGCGCGCCTAGCCGAGGCCTTTCATAAACGCCTTTAGCTCTTTGTCGGCAATCGTCACTTCATGACTTGCCGCCGGATACGCGCCGGAGCGAACGTCATTTTTCAGTTCGCTAAAGGCACCAACTGACTCGCGATACAAGCGGGCGTATTCGGTCTTGAAGTCGCGGTACACCTTTGAGTGACGCGGAATGTGTCCGTCATTGTCGCCGAGCACATCGGTAGAAAACAGATATTGCACGTCGCAGTGCGGACCCGCACCCATACCGACGACGAGCATCGATGTTCGCTTGGTGATCTCGGTGGCAACAGGTGTTGGCACGACTTCCATCTCCACGGCGAATGCACCGGCTTCTTCGTAGCGCTTCGTCAAGCGCCAGATCTCGAGTGCTTCCACAGAGGTTTTGCCAACGGCCTTCATTCCGCCGAACCACGAGTTGCGATAGGGCACGAGTCCGACGTGGCCGACCACCGGCACGTATTCATCAGCTAGTGCTTTGACGGTGCCAAACCCGTACCCGCAATAGATGGCATCGGCGCCGTGATTCATCATGCGATATGCAGCGCGCAGGGCTTCAACGTCGCCTGCGTAGGTGCCAACCGCGATGCCAATGGTGAGAAACGTGTTCGGCGCTGCCTTGCGAATACCCGCGTAGTCGCTGCTTTTGCCTTCATGAAGTTCGGCGGCGACGAGCATGTCGATGCCCGCTTCTTCGCAAGCAGCGGCTTCTTGCGGTGTTCGCACGAAGACCTGCACGAGTGGTGTATTACCTTTGGCGGCGCGCAGGTCTTTCAGCGTGAGTTTCTTCATGTCCGCATTCTCGCACTGTGGGCGCGGTCGCGCCGCATCCGAATGACCCGCACCAACACAGGTAGGCTGACGGTCGCTTTCGGGCGTGTAGCTCAGTTGGTTAGAGCGCCACCTTGACATGGTGGAGGTCCCCGGTTCGAGTCCGGTCACGCCCACCACGGTTGTCGGGTGATTCAGTCAGCTCTTCCCTCGACGGGCACGTTCGCGTACACCCGCACACGCGCTCATACCTAGAATCGCATATAACTACATAAGTAGCCATTTGACTACTAGAGTAGTTGTTAACAAAGTCGATGGACATCTCATCTCCCATCTCGTCAGTCATCCCGGGAGTTCCCGGGGTAATACTCCAGGTGCTCGCGCGCACAACTCAGCCACTCACCGGTTCAGGGATTGCTGACCTCGTCGCACCGCGGTGGTCTCGGGCGGGTGTTACGAAGGCCCTGCACGGGCTCGTCGAGAGTGGTCTCGTCACCTGCATGCCGGCAGGTCGCGCGAACCTCTACACGCTGAACCGAGAGCATGTTGCTGCTACGCCCGTACTTGAGTTGTCTCATCTTCGCGCGACGCTCATCGATCGCATTTCTGCAGCGGTGCGGGCCTGGCCAACTGCTGCCACTGCTGTCTACGTGTACGGTTCGCTCGCGCGCAGCAGTGGAAACAGCTCAAGCGATATTGACCTGCTCGTCGTACGTCCGAGACATGTGCGCGAATCTAATGAAAAGTGGTCATCTCAGCTAATTCGCTTGACAGACAACGTGCGCGAGTGGAGCGGCAATCACTGTGAAATTCTCGAATACACCGTGGTCGAGTTGCAGCGTCTCGTGAAGCGTAAAGACGCACTGATTTTGTCGCTGCGTAGAGATGCACAGCTGATTGCTGGTCAACGTGTCAGGGGGCTGCTAGAACCCCGCTGATGGGTGTGGCTCAAACGGCGCAATTACATCTTGAGAAGGCGGGGGAGTTCTTGGCGGCCGCCCGCATTGATTTGGCGGCCGGACACGTGAACGCCGCAACATCCAACGCAGTCATCGCGGGCATCAACGCGAAAGACGCGGTCTGTCTAAAACTCACTGGCGTTACGTCCAAGAGTGATGATCATCGCGGAGCAGTTGCAGAATTGCGGTCGGCGGGTGAGAGCGGTGCAAATCTTGCGCCGGTGCTCGCACGGCTACTCGGGCTGAAAACGCGATCGCAATACCAGACGACCTCAGTCGCACGGTCTGATGCCGTGAAAGCCATCGAGTGGGCAGCCCGGCTGCATGAGTCAGCCGACGACATCTTGCGCGCCTGAATGCAGCGCTCTTGGCGGCGCTGAAACTG
>RGSV01000194.1 GCA_010025655.1 Acidimicrobiia bacterium | reverse complement strand
TCGCCGAGATCGAGGCCATCGCCCAGTCAGCGACCGAGCGCATGGGGCTGCCCGTCATGCTGCTCTTCGTCGGGTTCATGGTGTTGCTCGGCTATCCCGCACTGCAAGAGGTGGTGATGAATATGTGAGAAAAAACGTTGTCCGACTTATGCATTCAGTTCACACCAATCAACGACATCAATCCACACAGGAGGAAACACACCATGTCCACCACCAAGCAACTCTGGCAGTACTACGCCACGCGCTTCCGCGCCTCGCTTGAGCACGACCATGATCGCGGAGAAGTGAGCGCCACCACCGTCGTAATGGCGGCTGCACTCATTGCCCTTGCACTCTTCGTCGGGGCCACGATCACCAGCCGTGTGCGTGACAAGGCCAACTCGCTCGACCTTGACTAAGCGTCTCAATCGTGGCGAAGTGTCGGCTGAATCGGCCATCATCCTGCCGGTGATCCTCGGCATTATCTGGCTCGTCGTGCAGGCTGCAGTAGTCATTCATGCAGGCAACGCTGCGTACTACGTGGCGTCCCAAGCAGCACTGGCAGCCGCACGACATGGCTCCACGACGGCTTCGGCCGACACCGCCCTAGCAGGTGCTGCCGAGTCCGTCGGCGCCCAGCTGGCTCGTGCTCCACGCTTTGAATGGACCACCGAACAGGTCACCGTGCACGTCGAGGTTGTCGTGCCTCGTGCTGCACCGTTCTTTGGCTCGACTGTTATTCGCGCCGTCACGGCACCCCGTGAGCGATTCATCGAGTATGCAGAGCGTTGACGTGTCGCGCGACGAGCGACCACGCCATGATTGTGGCTCGGCCACTGTCGAGGCGGTGTTGCTTGCACCGGCTTTGGTGGTGCTCTTGCTTTTCGTCTTACATCTTGGTCGCTGGAGCAGTGCCGAAGCCCGCCTACGCACTGCCGCTGATCATGCCGCCCGAGCGGCGTCACTGGTGCATCCTTCTCGCATGTCATCTGCCGCACGCGAGGCAGCCCTCGACAATCTGGTGACCAGTGGCTTGACCTGTGAACGCTTGGTGGTGTCGGCGGCAGTTTTACACGCAACTGATCCGCGTGTCGTCGAAGTTGACGTCGAGTGTGACGTGGCTCGGGCGGGTCTTGATGCGCTCGGCATGACGCCCCGTCGCCTCAGCGCATCATCCTCCGAAGTCGTCGACCGCTGGCGTGCTGACTCATGAGCAAGAGGATGGCGTTCCCGAACCGCCGCACTACCGACGCGGGCATGGTGACTGGTCTGCTCGTCGGCATGTTCACCAGCATCATCGCGCTGTCGGCATTGGTGTTCGACGGAGCACGGTTGGTCGCCGCTCGCGCCGAACTCGAAGACCACGCTGCCAATGCTGGCCGGGCAGCCGCGCAAGAGGTCATCGATCTCCGCCTCGGGTCCGAACGAATTGATCCCGTCGCAGGCCGCGAGGCTGCCCTTCGCTATCTCGAGTTGCACGGTTTAAGTGGCGACGTGCGCATTGCCGGATTGCAAGTCGAGGTTGCCCTCTCACGCGCGGTGCCGATGACGCTGCTGGCCCATGTCGGCATCAGCCAGCGACGTGTGGCCGTTGAGCGAACAGTGTGGGTGATCGATTCATGATGCTGCGTGGTCGCGTTCGCCGCGGTGTTGCTCTGGTGACTCTTGCGGTCGTGGTTGGCGGTGCCTGGTCGATGGGCATGCAGCCGCAGGAAGTTGTCGAGGCGCTTTCGCCACTACTGCAGGGCGGTCGTCTCGTATCGGCCAACGAAGTGTTCTCGGCGGTGCTCTGGGGTGTGCTGTGGATGTTGCTTGCCGCAGCGCTGGTCGCACTCACCGCTCGTGCAGTGTGCGCAGTCAGAGGTGCCATTGCTCGTTTTGTCGCACGAGTGACGCAGCGTGGGGTGGCCGGTCGACTCTCGGCCGTCATGGCGCTGGGTGGTTCAGCCGTGGTGGCTGCTGCTGCCCATGAGCCCACGACCCAGCAGGTTGTTGACGACGAGCAATCAGCGCTGGTTCGTAGTGAACACTCACAAGCGGGTCGACCGCTCGGAGCACTCGCATCCGTTGGCTTGGCGTCGGGGCTTGTTGCCCACGTGCGCAACGAACGCAACCTGTTGTTGCGTGACGCATCATTGCGCCAGCGACTTGCCCGCCCGCCGGCGGCGAGTCTGACGCGTGGGGCCACGGTGTTTGCACGGGCGGCAGAGCTTCCGCAGTCGCTGAGCTCTGACACCGCACTCGTCGTGCCGATCGGAATGTCGGGCGATCGTCTCGTGCAGTTGCAGGTGCAGCGAGGAGCGCTCGTCTCGGTCGAGGCTCCGGCGACGGAAAGCCAGTCGGTGCTACGACATCTCGTCAACACCATTGCTCTTGCACCGTGGTTGTGCGAGCCCCGTGTCGTGGCCGTCGGCTTTACGCGTGCCGATGTAGTCGCCACATCAAACGTTGTGTTCTGTGCTGATGTTGCTGCGGCTGTCACCGAGACTCAACGCCTTGTTGGTGAATCGCCTCAGTGCACCGTCGTGGTGGTGCTCGGCGACGAGAATCAGGACGTATCTGCACTTGAGGCACTCGGCACCTGTGGGGCGACCATCATTACGACAAGTACAACGATGACCCTGCCACCTACAACTTCAGCTTCGCCCACGCGAGTGCGCATTCAACGCGAGTCGATGTTCTGGCGCATTGATACGACGGGTGAGATGTTTCGCCCCTACGGAGTCAGCGCGCAAGAGGCCAATGACCTC
>RGSV01000193.1 GCA_010025655.1 Acidimicrobiia bacterium | reverse complement strand
GTGCCGTGAGACATTGACGATGACGAGCACGAACCCGCCACGCAAGGTGCCCTACGACGAGTTTGCGTTGTTTCACGAAAACATCGCGGAATATGGTCTCACGGTGTCAGCCAAGCCTGCAGTGTCGCGTGTGACGTACACACTTGAAGACGGCCGCACCATCAGTGCCTTGAAATGGGGCACTGCAGCACCGCGGTTGGTGCTCGTGCATGGCAGCGCACAAAATGCTCACACGTGGGACACCGTTGCGCTCGCTCTCGGCGAACCGCTCATCGCCATCGACCTCTCGGGGCACGGGCACTCGACATGGCGCGATGACGGTGACTACACACCTCGTTCGCTTGCACATGACATCGCGCCCGTCATCGAACACTTCGCCCCGCGTGCCGATGTGGTGTGCGGCATGTCGCTCGGCGGTCTCACCACCTTGGCTCTCGCATATCAGCGGCCCGACTTGGTGAACCATCTTGTAATGGTCGATATCACGCCAGGTGTCACGCCCGAGAAGTCAAAGGCGATTACCGACTTTGTCAACGGACCACAGTCGTTCGCCAGTTTCGACGATCTGCTCGCCCGCACCATCGAGCACAATCCGACGCGCTCAGAGTCGTCGCTGCGCCGCGGCATCTTGCACAACGCGCGTCAACTCGATGATCTGTCATGGGCGTGGCGTTACGACCGGCGCAGTCACCCGCGTCGTGAGCCTGGCACCAGCGTTGCTGCTGGTATGTGGGAGATGATCGAGCGCGTGCATTGCCCGATCACGCTCGTGCGTGGGGGAGTCTCGCCCGTGGTCGACGATGCCGACGTTGCCGAACTGCGCCGCAGACGCGCCGATGCCACGGTGCACGTCGTCGATGGTGCCGGCCACAGTGTGCAGGGCGACCGACCACTCGAGATGGCGGCAATCTTGCGCGAAGCCACGACTCGTTCGAGTTGAATCTTCGCCCCTAGGGTCACTGCCATGGTGCGTCGAGTCGGTCGGCCGTGCCAAAGTGACGCACTCGAGACGCGCCGTCGCCTTCTTGACGCGGCACGTGAGTCGTTCACCACCCGCGGTTATGACAACACGACCAACCGCGAGATTGCGCAGGCAGCAGGCATCACGACGGCGGCGATCTACCACTACTTCCCGAGCAAGGTCGAGTTGTTCGTGGCGGTATTCGTCGACGTGCAACACAAGGTGTACGACAAGTTCGAATCGGTGATGGCTGACCACGAAACGTTTCTCGCGCGCTTCGATGCCATCTTCGACGCAATGTTCGACCTCAGCAAAGATGACCCGACGCTCGCCAGTTTCGTAGTCGGCGTTGTTACTGAGGCCGAACACCATCCTGATCTACGTGACGCGTTGCAGTCGGTTGCGTCACGACAGCGCAACTTCTTACACACCCTTTGTGCCCAGGCGCAAGAGCGCCACGAGTTGCCAGAGTCGTTGCCGTTACAAACCGCGATCGATGCGATGAACGGCGTAATTGGTGGTTTCGCACGACTCGCAGTTGTCGTGCGCGATCGTCAGCGTCTGCGAGCGGTGGCGAAGGTGTACAAAGCGATGGCGCGCAGCGCATTGGCCCGCGCCACCGTCAGCTGACCACACTCACCAGCGTCAACTGACCAACACACGTCGGCGCATCGTGTCGATGAGCGTCAGGCCGAGGCCGATCCACACCAAGACGAACCCCACCACGCGACTCGGCTGCAGATCTTCGTTGTAGGCCAGCCAACCGAGCAGAAAGTTGATGACCGGCACAAAATATTGCAGTGGGCCGATCATTGTCAGCGGCAAGCGCAACGCCGAGTGGGCGAACAGCAGCAGGGGCACCGCTGTGATGAGGCCGGTGAGTAACACGAGCACCCACTCACCAGTAGTTGCTGTGGCCGGAATGCCGTTGTCGAGCGTGAAGCTCCAAGCGACCAGCGCTATCGCCGGCACGGTGAGCACGACTGTCTCGGCAGTCAGACTTTCGACGGGGCCAAGCGCAACTCGTTTCTTCAGCAGTCCATAGACAGCCCACGAGGTGGCAATTGCGAGCGCCACGAGTGGCGGGCGACCATAGGCGACAGTCATCACTACAACTGACGCGGCGGCAAAACTGATCGCGGCCTTCTGCAGTGCGCGCAGTGGTTCGCGCAACACCACGACGCCGAGCAGTGAGGTGAGAAGCGGGGCGATGAAATAGCCGAGCGCAGTTTCAATGACGTGCTCGTTGACGACGGCCCATACGTACAGCGTCCAGTTGACAACGAGCAACACCGCAGCCACTGACACGCGCCACAGCATTGCGGGGTTGCGCAGCGCACCCCACACGGCACGCACCTTGCCCTGAGCAGCCACCAGAGCCAGCAAGAGCACGACCGCTGTGACCACGCGCCAACCAATCAACTCGAAAGCGTCAAAGGCGTCGAGCAGTTTCCAATACGCCGTGAGCACGCCCCACAACAGATACGCCGACACACCGCTCAGGGTGCCGCGTGACGTGTCGGCACTCATGAGCGGCTTTCGACACTAATCGCACGAGTAGGATTATGTGCAGTGATGAGCGGCGCTCGCAGCCTGCCCGCCCCTCTCGCCACACTTGCCCAGGCGATGCGCGCCACCACATTGCGCGAACTGTTTGCCGCCGATTCACACCGCGCTACGAACTTGTCGCATGACCTCGCGTGTGGCGGCACCGAACTCTTTATCGACTTCTCGAAGCAGGCGATCACCACTGCAGTGCTCGACACACTCATCGACGAGGCGCAAACCCGTGGGGTCT
>RGSV01000192.1 GCA_010025655.1 Acidimicrobiia bacterium | reverse complement strand
CAATTGCCATCGTGCTGCAAGGAGCGGTGCTGCTCTTTGCGCTCGGCGGTGAGCTGTTTCGGCGCAATCGCGTAGTCATCAGTCGAGTTGGTCAGGCGGTGCCAACGTGAACTCAAACATTTGGCTCTTGACGTCTGCCGACGCCATCAGCATCGCCACCACGCTGGTTTTGGCATCGCTTGGTGCCATCATCACGGAACGCAGCGGTGTGATCAACCTTGGCGTTGAAGGCATGTTGCTGATGGGGGCCGTCAGTGGTTTTGTTGTAGCCGAGACCTCCGGCAATCTGTGGCTGGCGCTGCTCGTGTCGGTGTTCGTGGGTGCAGCATTGTCGGCAGTGCATGCCGCGCTTACTGTCGGTTTGCGAGCCAACCAAATCGTCTCGGGTTTGGCAATGGTGATCTTCGGTTCGGGGCTGGCGCAGTTCATCGGCAAACCATACGAAGGCAATCTGCGGCCCGTAGTGATCGAGCGACTCGACCTGGGTTGGCTCACCGATCTGCCGCTCGTTGGGCCGTTGCTCTTCGGGCATGACGTGTTTACCTATGCGACGTGGCTCTTTGCCGCAGGCGCATCGTTCTATCTGCATCGCACACGACCTGGGCTCATCTTGCGGGCAACGGGTGACGCTCCGGCCACGGTCGATGCCCAGGGCGGCTCGGTGGCACGAATTCGCTGGGCGCACACGATTGCTGGTGGTGCACTGATGGGGTTCGCGGGCGGCTGGTTCATGTTCGCGCGTGCCACGGCGTGGAATGCGAATGCCACCACCAATGGCATCGGGTGGATTGCGCTCGCCCTCGTGGTGTTCGCCTCATGGCGACCACTGCGAGCAATCGGTGGTGCGGTGCTCTTTGGCTTCTCGCTACAGGTGCCGTTCACGTTGCAAGCCGAGCAAATCACGATCTTGCCGCAGACCATTGTCGCGATGTTTCCGTATCTCGTCACGCTCTTGGTACTCGTGTTGCTCTCCACTCCGCGAGCGCGCCGTCTGCTTGGTGCGCCGAAAATGCTTGGCCAACCATTCGTGCGCGACGAACGCTGAAGTTCGTCCGCGAGGAATCAGCCACATGACCCGAATCACCACCGCATCATCTGATGCGGACATCCTCCGTGTGCTTCATGAGACCGCCGATGCGGTATTCGGCGTGTTGAACGCGAACACCGACTGGGGGCTTTCGGGCAAACGTGCCACACAGTATTCGGTCGACCTGCGCGCTGATGCCGCAGCGTTGGAGGTGTTACACGCCGCTGGAATCGCCGTCATGTCAGAAGAAAGCGGCCGCACGGGTGAATGGAATGACGACTCAATCATCGTGGTGATGGACCCACTTGATGGCTCGACGAACGCGAGCCGAAGGGTGCCGTGGTATGCCACAGCTCTTGCCGCAGTGGACTCAAGTGGCCACCGCGCATCGTTGGTTGCAAATCAGTTCACGAATGAAAATCGATGGACTGCCACTCGCGGTGGTGGCGCCTTCCACAATGGCGAGCGAATCAGGCCATCGAAGTGCGAGCGACTGTCTGATGCTGTGGTCGGAATATCGGGAATCCCGAAGAAGCACCCGGGCTGGGCGCAGTTTCGCGCGATGGGCGCGGCAGCCCTCGACATCTGCCTCGTCGCACAGGGCACGCTCGATGCATGGGTCGACATGTCGTCGCACGGCGCGTGGGACTATATGGCGAGCGTGCACATCTGCATTGAGGCGGGTGTGTCGGTGGGTGAACTCGGTGGTCGTGACCTCATCGTCACGCAGCACGGTGAGCGACGATCGCCCGTTGTTGCCGCAACGCCGGCGCTGTTCGAGCAAGTTCGCCTCATTCGAGAGTTGGTCTAGGCAGTGGCTCGCACGCTTACGGGATCGCATGTCGTTGTCGTGGGTGCAACCGGGGTGCTCGGTGCGCGAATCGCTGCCCATTTTGCGGCGGCTGGGGCGCGGGTGTCAGCAGTCGTGCGTAATCACGAGCGGCTCGATGGTGCGAGCGTCTCGCAATACGCGTTGGCTGACGTCACTGACCATGCCGCGCTCAAGATGGCTTTTGCTTCGGTCGCGCCGTTCGATGGCGTCGTGAATGCGACTGGCGTCGTGGCATTCGGCAGCGTCGCAGACCTCGATGATGTCACACTTGCTCAGCTTTTTGCAGTTAACGCCATTGCGCCCATCGTGATGTTGCGCGAATCCTCTCCGCACATCACTGACGGTGGCTTCTTCGTCAACCTCTCGGGTGTTGCGGCAACACAACCAGTTGCTGGAATGGCTGCGTACAGCGCATCGAAGGCTGCGGCGTGGGCAGCGATGACGGCTGCTGCGCGTGAGTTGCGTCGCCGTCGCATCGACGTGATCGATGCACGACCACCGCACACCGAAACAGGTCTTGCCACACGACCGCTTGCTGGCACCGCGCCTAAGATGCCCGAGGGTTTGATGCCCGACGCTGTGGCCGCACGAATAGTTACGGCAGTGGCAACAGGCGAGCGCGATTTGCCTACAGAGGCATTCACTTCGCAGTAACGATCGGCGCTCTTGGGCATCGCCCACGGTGACCCGTTGAAAAAAGGCATATCCACCAGCAACGTGCCCCTGAGTTATTACCTTGAATCCCATGCTGAAACTTACGAGCCGAGCCGTCGTGGCCGTTCTTCTCCTTACGTTGGTGCCTTCGACCATGGCCTCCGCAAATCGACCAGGAGCTTCATGCAAGACCGTCGGGCAGGTGTTGACGGTAAAAATCAAGAAAAAGTCCACTGTCTTGGTGCTG
>RGSV01000191.1 GCA_010025655.1 Acidimicrobiia bacterium | reverse complement strand
CGCGCACCAAGAGCGAGTGCTTCATCGATGAGCTGGCCCGTGCCAACGGTCGAAGCAAGTACCGCGTCATTGCCCTCGGCACCACCGACGAGTTGCAAACCCGATGCCTGTGCCATTTCAATAATCGCCGTCGCGTCGTGCAGACGCCACTGCGCCGTCGCGGGCAGACCGAGTGGGCCTTCGACCTGCGAGGTGCGGTTTGGTCCGCCGAGCACCTGCAACGTGCCTTCGCCACCGTCGGCCAACGGCATCTCAACGCAGTCGTGGCCGAGCGATTGGCATGCGACGGCGATTGCTCGAGCTACCTCGGCGGCCGTTGCGGTTCCGCGAAACTTGTCGACTGCCGCGAGCACCCGCACGGGTTCTAGTGTGGCGGAACATGAGCACTCCACTTGAACTCGACGCCACCGGTCAAGCCCAACTCGTTGCGTCAAAACAGATTTCGGCCACTGAACTCATCGACCTGGCAATCGCCGCCGTGGGCAAGGTGAACCCGCAACTCAATGCAGTGATCCACCCGCGTTTCGAGCGGGCGCGCGACGAGGCGAAGAAGGGCCGCAGCGGCGCGTTTGCTGGTGTGCCGATCGTCGTGAAAGATCTCAACTGTCAGATCAAGGGCGAGCCGTATCACCTCGGCACGCGCTTTTTGAAGAACCGCAAATTTGTGGCCACCGAAGACTCCTATCTCTATGAGCGGCTCTGTCGCGCCGGGTTCATCACCATCGGCCGCACCAATGTGCCAGAGTTCGGCAGCACCATCACCACCGAGCCGCTTGCCTATGGTCCCGCTCGCAACCCGTGGAACACCGATCACTCGACGGGTGGCAGCAGCGGCGGTTCTGCCGCAACTGTTGCCGCGGGTTGTGTCGCGGTCGCGCACGCTAACGATGGCGGCGGGTCGATCCGCATTCCGGCAAGTGAATGTGGCCTCGTCGGTTTGAAGCCGAGCAAAGGTCGCGTCAGTCTCGGACCAGCCCTTGGCGAAAGTTGGATCGGTGGCGTCGTCGAAGGTTGCGTCACGCGCTCGGTGCGTGACACCGCCGCAGTGATGGATGCCATCAGTGGATACGAACCTGGTGATCCGAACACTCCGCCACTACCGGCACGCGCGTATGTCAGCGAAGTTGGCGCACCAGTCGGAAAGCTGCGCGTCGGTCTGTTGTCTGGTGCGTTGCTGCCTGGCGGCCTCGATCATCCCGAAGCACGCGCCAGCGTTGCTGCAACAGGAAAGTTGTTGGAGTCACTCGGCCACCACGTCGAGGTCACCCACCCAGTGGCGTTGAACGACGCTGACTTCGGCGACATGTTCTTGGCGATCGTCATCGCGCATATTGCCAACGATGTCGCAGCACTCGAGAAACAATTCGGTGTGTCGCTCTCGACCGACGACATCGAACCCGGCAATCATCTGATGGCGCAGTTCGGCAATGTGACCAATGTGGTTGCCTATCTCACTGCCGTCGGCTGGATGCAAGCGTGGACGCGCAAGGTCGTGTCGTGGTGGTTGCCGCGCGATGGTTCACAGGGCTTCGACGTGCTTGTCACACCGACTCTTGCTGGCCCACCGCCAAAGATTGGTGCGTTGTCTGGCGATGATTCCACCGACCGCATTCGCGAGATCATGCAGTACACCGCACAGTTCAACATGACTGGGCAGCCGGCCATCAGCCTGCCGTTGCACATGAGTGCCGACGGCCTGCCGATGGGTGTGCAGTTCGTTGGTGCGCCGTATCGCGAAGATCTCTTGTTGCGTCTCGCGGCCCAGCTTGAGACTGCAGCCCCGTGGTCGCAACGCCGACCCGCAGTGCATGCGTGACGAGTTTGGTGTGGTGGTTGCTCGCCGCTGCTGAAGCGGCTGCACTTGTCGTCGTCGCACCGCGATTGTGGCGTGCCGCGCGCGGTGCGCACCGATTGGTTGCAGGCGGAGACGTCGTCGGCGCTGGCTCGATCAGTGTGGTGATCCCGGCTCGCAACGAGGCTGCGCGCATTGCCGATTGTTTGGCAGCACTGCGTGGCGCACCGGGCGTGCTCGAGGTGATCGTCGTCGATGACGAGTCGAGTGACGCCACTGCTCAGATTGCCGAACAATGCGGTGCAACTGTGGTGCGCGGTGCTGCGTTGCCGGCCGAGTGGGTGGGAAAGGCATGGGCCTTGCAACAAGGTGTAGCTGTCGCCCAGGGCGATGTCGTGGTGACGCTCGATGCAGATACACGACCGTCGGCACAGCTGCCTCTTGCTGCCCGCGATGCGTTGCTGCAGAGCGATGCGCATCTTGCCACCGTTGCACCGCGCTTTCGTTGTCGCAGTCAACTCGGTCGGTGGTTGCACGCTGCGATGCTGACCTCGCTCGTCTATCGCCATGCAGCTGGTGCACGGCAAGCGCGTCGAGACGCCGTCGCCAACGGCCAGTGCATGGTGTTTCGTCGACACGACGCTCTGCACGACGACTGGTTTACTTCTGTGCGCTCGTCAACGATTGAGGATGTCGCCCTCGTTCGTTGTCTGGTCGCGCGCGGTAAGCAGGTCGAGATGTTCGACGGCCGCGACCTGCTGGTGGTTGAAATGTTCGAATCATTCGGTGATACGTGGCGCGGTTGGGGTCGGTCGCTCGCGCTCAGTGCTGTTGAATCACGTTGGCGTCAAGTCACCGGCGTGCTGGTTACTGCGCTCACCCTCGTTGCACCGTTATTGCTGGTCGCTGTCGGTGGCGTAACGCAGTCGCTCTTCTTCACACCATTCTCTGCAACGCTTCTCGCCATTCGTATCGGC
>RGSV01000020.1 GCA_010025655.1 Acidimicrobiia bacterium | reverse complement strand
CACAAGTCGACCATCGGATCATCGGCTGCGGGCTCGCTCTCGTCCTCACTTACATCGAGGATGGTGCCCACCACGAGTCGCGTGGCATTCACGGCGCGCACGAAGCGGTCAAGGTCGTCGGCACTCAACTCAGTTGAGCGTTCGAGCAGCTCGATGCTCTCGATGACCGAACGTTGATGTGTGGCAACAAGTTCGTCGTGAGTGAGGCGACGATATTCGGCGTTCTGTTCGGCATCGGCGTGATAGCCGGCGGGGAAGAGGCGACGTAGGTGCGCAGGTAACTGATCGTGTGGCATCGTCTTTGCCTTCTCGAGTTCGTCGCGTAACTCACCGAGCACGCTGATCAATGCTGAGCGCAACTGGTCGGCCAGAACGCAGCGATAGCCCGTCGCGGTGCGTTCGAAGGCGGTCACGCGTCTTCTTGCTGCATCGTCGCCCACAGTCCGTGTTCGTGCAGTCGTTGCACGTCGACTTCGGCTCGTTCGCGGGTACCGTTCGACACGACCGCACGACCTTTTTCGTGCACGTCAAGCATGAGTGAGGTTGCCTTCTCGAGGCTGTAGCCGAAGAGTTTTTGGAACACCCAGGTGACGTACACCATGAGATTGATTGGGTCGTTCCACACAATCACAATCCACGGACGATCAACCGTTGTATCGCTGCCGCGCTCGATGTCAGTGACGGTCGACATACTTCCATTGTGCCGAGCACCTGTGGCTGGGTGGTCGTGCGCTCCTAGCCTTGCGGCGTGGTACTCAGTCGTCCACTCGTGCCGTCGCGATTGAGTGCGGCGTTCGCACACACCGGTTCGCGCCCGGCCCGCACAGTCATCGGTGCCTACATCGCGCTGACCAAGCCGCGCATCATCGAGTTGTTGCTCATCACAACCATTCCCACGATGGTGCTCGCAGCCGGTGGTTGGCCTGACACGAGCCTCGTTGTGTGGACGGTGCTCGGTGGCGCACTCGCCGCGGGCGGTGCCAACGCCATCAACATGTATATCGACCGTGACATCGATGGATTGATGGAACGCACTCGCAACCGCCCGCTCGTCACCGGTCGCATCGCGCCACGCAACGCCCTCGCTTTTGCGTTGGTGCTTGAAGTTGCCGCGTTTGCCCTGCTCGCGTGGAGTTCAAACGTGCTCGCCGCATGTCTCGCGATCTCCGCCACCCTGTTTTATGTCTTCGTCTATTCGCTGTGGTTGAAGCGCACCTCGCGACAGAACATCGTGATTGGAGGCGCCGCCGGTGCGGTACCGGTGCTCGTGGGTTGGGCCGCCGTGCGCAACGACGTGTCGTGGTCTGCGGTCGTGCTGTTTCTCGTCATCTTTCTGTGGACGCCGCCGCACTTCTGGGCGCTTGCCATTCGCCACGCCGACGAGTACCGCGCCGCATCGGTGCCGATGTTGCCCGTCGTGGAGTCTGCTGCAACAACCGTGCGAACGATGGGGTGGTATTCCGTAGCTGTTGCGGTCGCATCGCTCGCGCTCGTACCGCTGAACGACATGGGTGTGATTTATATGGTGTCGGCCGTGGTGCTCGGAGTCGCCTTTGTCGCCCTCACGTTTGGTCTCGGTACGACTCCGACCGCACGGGCGGCGATGCGGGTCTTTAGTTTTTCGATCTCCTACGTCACGCTGCTCTTCATCGCCGTGACGGTTGACGTGCTCGTGCGCTAGTTCGCCCACTTCACGCCGTTCACTGCCTGCGACCTATGTGTGCCACGCTGTCACCGCTGCATGAACCTTCGTCGCCGACAGGGCAACTGAGTAGCCTTGCCACGTGTCGATTTCGGTGAGCGGCGCCCCATCTGCCACGACGGCCCAGCGGGCCGCGAACTCACCCGTGCAACGGGTCACCGGATGGCTGACGACGATCCACCACGCGACCATTGGAGCCTCGCTGCTGGTCGCCTCCGCACTCTGGCTTCTGGTGGCAACCGTGATTGGTGTGGTGCTGGGGTTTGATCGACTCGACGCGAGCAGCGCAGTGGTCGATGCTGGTGCCCTCACCCAACTGTTTTCTCTGCACCGTTTTGCGTTGGTGTTCGGCGTGGCCGCCCCGGCAATGCTCGGCCTCGTCGTGTGGTCGTTGCCCGCGCAGTTGCATGCGGCGAATCTCTCGTTGTCGCGTCTCGCGGCGTTCGGTTGGTGGTCATGGCTTGTCGGCAGTGTCACTGTTCTCGTGTCGTATCTCGGCAACGGCGGCCCCGGCGGTGGTGACGCGCAGTATGTCGAGACGTATCTGCTCGGCCTTGGGATCGTGCTCGTTGCCTTGGCGTTGATTGCAGTTTCGGTAGCGGCCACCGTGTTGACGCGCCGCAATGGTCGAGCACTCAGTGACGTGCCGGTCGGCGCGTTCGCCGCGCTCGTCACGGCACTCGGTGTCGTGCTCACCCTGCCTGTCGCCCTCGGCACGATCATCTACGTCTGGCTTGACTACGTGAACGCTCGAGTTGCTTTTGGAGGAGCCGACCTCATCGATACCTGGCTCGGCTGGGTGACGCGCGAGCCTCACACCCTGCTTGTCGTGGTGCCTGCTCTCGGTGTGCTCGCCGATGCCGTGGTGCGCACCGCACGCGGCCGCCAGCCACTGCGTGGCGTGGTACTCATCGGCGTCGGCATCTCGCTCAGCGTGGTTGCCAGTTCGGCCACTCAACAGGCGCACGTCTTCGCCCTTGGTGATACACCGACGGGCACGCTGCAGTCGCTCGTGCCGTATGCGCTCTTCAACCTCGTGCCGCTCCTTGCGCCACTCGTTGTCGTGTTGTTGTCGCTGCTCGCCTTGCGAGCCGGAACACCAGGTATCTCCGGTGCTTTCGTCGCGGCGTTTCTCGGGGTCGGCATGATCTTCACGGGGCTCGTTGGTTCAGCGGCGATGCATCTCGATGCGCTCGGGCTGGTTGGCACCGTCTTTGGCGAAGCAACGCTTGTCTATGTGGTGTACGGCGCCGTGCTCGCAGCCATCGGTGGCATCACGCTGCACGCCGGCTCGGTGACGGGTCGCGCCCTGCCCGACGGCAAGGTCGTACTCATCGCACTGCTTGGTTTTGTCGCCACCGTGCTCGCATCGCTGCCTCACTATGTTGCAGGTTTCCTTGATCAGCCGGCCAATGTCGCGAGTGGGTTTGATGACTCAGGTCTCGTCGGTGTCACCAACGTGATCGTCGCACTTGGTCATCTCTTGATGCTCGTGGCCATGCTCGGCTTCGTTGGTCTCGTCGTCACGTCACGTCGAGGTGATGCAGTCACTGACCGCTATCGAGTGGAGCAACCGGCATGACCGCACCTGCTCTCACCGCCGGCCCGACACGCCGCACCAGCACGGTGTTCGTGGCGACGGCCTTCGTCGCAGCAGGCGCGTCGATGTTGATGGGTTCGATGCTGGCGATGTGGCTCGACTTCCGCGCCAAGGCACCGACACGCGTGGCCAGCGACGGCGTGTCGTTGATCAAAGACTGGCTGAAGAGGGACGTAGCGATTCCCGAAGTTGCGGCTACCACGCTCATGATCACCTTCGTCATTGCCTGCGTTATGGCGCAGTGGGCGGTGTATTCGGCGCGGCGCGGCGACAAGTCGCATACGACGCTCGCCCTCGCCATCACCATGTTCACAGGGCTGGCCATCATCAACGCCCAGATTGCACTCTGGATGCAGATCGACCTCGTTTTGCGCAACGACGCCTACGAGACCATGTTCTATGCGATCACCGGAACGATGATGGCCATCATCGTGAGCGCGGTCGTGTACTCATTCGTTGCAATGTTCCGGGTGCTGGCAGGCCGTGGTGCCGACCACGACGTGTTGCGCGCCCATGCCCTCTATTGGTACGCCGTGTCGGGCATGTTCGCGGCACTGTGGTTCGTCGTGTACGTGCAGAAGTAGCGCCATGTTCAAGGTCGGATCCAAACTCTTCCTCGGCACGACGGGCTTTGCGGCCGTCAACCTCGTTGCCTACCTGATTTTCGTCGAGCGCCTCGCCATCGGTGGCGTCGCGCTCAGCATGTTGTTTGCCGCACTCATCGGGGTCTCGGCCGCGGTGTTGATGATCAACGACGGCGACGACGAAACGCAGCCGCGCGACACCGCACTCACGCGGGCATCGATGTGGCCGCTGATTGCTGCCGTTGGTCTCGTGTTGCTCGTGCTTGGTCTCGTTGTGTCGCAGCTGTATTTCATTTTTGGCGGAATCGTGCTCGTTGCAGCGCTTGCCGAGTGGATGGTGCAGGCGTGGAGCGAAACGGCATCCGACGACCCAGCCCACAATGAATTCGCACGTCGCCGACTGCTGCACCCGATTGAGTTCCCTGTGATTGCCACGCTGGGTCTCGGCGTCGTGATTTTTTCGTTTTCACGCATCATGTTGGCCATCTCCAAGAACGCGGGCACCGTCGCGTTCATGGTGCTCTCGGCGCTCGTGCTTGCCGTCGGGTCGATGTTCGCAATTCGCCCCGCCCTGAAGCCCGCACTCGTCAGTGGCATCTGCGTAATCGGTGCGGTAGGCATCGTCGCTGGCGGAATCGCCGGCACTGGTGCCGGCTTGCGCCCGCAGTTGGCCGAAGCCGCCGCCGAAGATCACTTCTCGCACCGTGAGTGTGGCCCCGAAAAGGCGAAGTACTTCGACAAGAAGGCGATGAAGACCTTGTCGCTGCGCAGCAATGTTGCCGCGGTCATCGAGTTGCGCGACGGCAAGCTCACCGCCGACGTGTACGGGTTCACCCGCCCACAACAACAAGTCAGTGTGCCGCGGGCCAACCCCGTCACGTTCATCTTCCGCAACTTCGACTCAGCCGAACGTCGCATGGTGGCCTACCTCGGCACGGCCGCTGCCGCCATGCCCGTCGACGGGGAGATGGCCGGCAAGCACGGTGACACGAACGAAACCTGCACGCAGCTCATCCCCCAAGGTGCCGAGCAAGCACTGACCATCACCTACAACAAGCCGTCAATTGCACAAGACAACGACAAGCCCTTCACCTTGACGGTGGCGGGGCTTGAGGGTCAAGCCATCGAGGTGGTCGTGCCGTGAATCACCGCCGCAGCACCGAGCCCCACGTGACGCGCCGCTTTAGTCTTTCGCGCATGCGTCGAACACCTCTCTCTCGCGCGATGGTGCGCGCGACGACGGCAGTCGGCGCGGTCGTCGGTCTCGGCTCGTGTGCGACGAACGCCGCCCAAGACACCTGGCAGCCCAAGGGTCCGAACGCCAAGATGATCGACGACCTGCAGCAACCGATCTTTGCCGTTGCCGGAATCATCGGCATCATCGTCTTTGCCGCAGTGTCGTATGCGATCTGGCGATTCAAAGATCGCGGTCAGCCGATTCCTGAACAGACGCACGGCAAGCCCGCACTCGAGATCACCCTCACGGTGATCCCGGCACTCATCCTTGCAGTGGTGGGCGTGTTCACCTTCCGTGTCATCTTTGATCTCGCAAAAACCGACGACACCGAACTCGTCATCAACGTGACGGGCCAGCAATGGTGGTGGGAATACGACTATCCCGCGCAGAACGAATGGGGCATTACTCAGCCGATCATCACCTCCGGACAACTTGTGATGCCGGTGGGCACCAAGGTGTTGCTGCGAGAAACCAGCCGCGACGTCATTCACTCGTATTGGATTCCGGCCCTCAATGGCAAGCGCGACGCCGTGCCCGGTCGCATTCACACCCTGCGACTCGAAGCAGATGAGCCGGGCATCTACGCCGGCCAGTGCACTGAGTTCTGCGGCCTTTCGCACGCCAACATGCGCATGGAAGCCGTCGCTTTGTCAAAGGAAGACTTCGCCACCTGGGTTGCCAACCAGCAGGCGGCCTACCAGTCACCCGCCGAGGGCACCTTGGCCAAAGAAGGTGAGTCGGTGTTCTTGAACCAGTGCGTGCGTTGTCATCAAGTCGATGGGCTGAAGCGCCCCGATGGTTCGTTGGCAATTGCTGCTCCCGATGAAAACGTCTGGTCGGGTGCGGCACCGAACCTCACGAACCTGATGACCCGCAACACGTTTGCCGGGGCAATGTTCGATCTGCTCCGCGATGCCTGTCGCGACGATGTCTGGAACGCCGAGAGCGCTGAGTTCGGCGCAAAGTATCTTGCCGGTGTCGACGAGGCGTGTCTCAACGTCAACGATCTGCGGGCGTGGCTGCGCAATGCCCCTGAAGTTAAGCCGATGTATGCCAACCCGGCCCTGCTTGCCGACACCAACGGCAAGTATCGCGGCATGCCGAACCTCGGCTTGAGTGAATCCGACATCGACAAACTCGTCGCCTACCTGCTCACGCTGAAATAGGAGGATCCATGGCCATTATCGAACGCCCTGCTCCTGGCACCACTCTCGTGCCTGCATTGGCACCGTCGGCACCTGCGATTACCCCGGCGCGCACGTTCGGCGCGCTGCGTCGTCCGGTCGCCACTACTGGGTGGAAGTCATGGCTCTTCACCGTCGACCACAAGAAACTCGGCCTCATGTACGGCGCAACGGCGTTGTTCTTCTTCATCATCGGTGGTCTTGAAGCAGTACTCATTCGTCTGCAGTTGGCCGCTCCTGAGGGCAAAGTGCTGAACGCTGACCTCTACAACCAGATGTTCACGATGCACGCCACAACGATGGTGTTCCTCTTCGTTATGCCAATGGCTGCAGGTTTCGCCAACTACTTCTTGCCGCTGCAGATTGGTGCACGCGACGTGGCGTTTCCGCGCATCAACGCGTTCGGTTTCTGGTGCCTGCTCGCGGGTGGCATCGTCGTCAACCTCGCGTGGTTCTTTGGTGGTGCCGCCGATGGCGGTTGGTTCATGTATGCCCCGAACTCTGGCCCGGTGTTCTCACCGAGTCACGGTGTCGACTTCTGGGCGCTCGGTCTGCAAATTGCCGGCATCGCCTCACTGACTGGCGCCATCAACCTGATCGTCACCGTGCTCAACATGCGCGCCCCGGGTATGACGCTCATGAAGATGCCGATCTTCACGTGGATGATCACCGTCGTGCAGTTCCTCCTGCTCTTTGCCGTTCCGGTGATCACCGTCGCACTCTTCTTGCTCACCTTCCAACGCAGTTTTGACGCCAAGTTCTTCGACGTTGCGGCAGGTGCCGACCCGTTGTTGTGGCAGCACTTGTTCTGGATTTTCGGTCACCCCGAGGTGTACATCCTCGTCTTGCCGTCGTTCGGAATCATCTCGGAAGTGCTGCCGGTATTCAGCCGCAAGCCGCTCTTCGGATATCCATTCGTCGTGTTCTCGGGTGCTGCGATTGGCTTCGTCGGCTGGGGCGTCTGGGCGCACCACATGTTTGCCTCTGGTCTTGGCCCCGTGTCGGTGGCGGTGTTCTCGCTCGCCACGATGGCGATCGCAGTACCCACGGGCGTGAAGATCATCAACTGGACGTTGACGATGTGGGGCGGCAAGTTGGTGTTCACGACAGCGATGAAGTTCGCGGTGGGTCTCATCATCTTGTTCACCATCGGCGGTCTCTCGGGTGTCACCCACTCGGTGGCGCCGAGCGACACCCAGCAGACCGACACGTATTACATCGTCGCCCACTTCCACTACGTGCTCTTCGGTGGGGCCATCTTCGGTATTTTCAGCGGCTTCTACTACTGGTGGCCGAAGATGTTCGGCAAGATGCTGAACGAACGACTCGGTTCGTGGAATTTCTGGCTGATGGTCATCGGCATGAACCTCACCTTCGGACCGATGCACATCCTTGGTCTGCAAGGCCAGCCCCGCCGCATGTATCAGTGGACCGAAGCCCGGGCGGGTGAAGGCTTCTTCAACCTCGGCTTCTGGAACCTCATCGCATCGATTGGTTCGATCATCCTCACGCTTGGTGTGTTGTTCTTCCTCATCAACATTGTGGTCACTGCACGCAGCAAGGTGCGCGCCCCGCTCGATCCGTGGAATGCACGCAGCCTTGAATGGATGACCTCCAACCCGCCGAAGGAACACAACTTCGACTCGATTCCACACGTGAATCACTTGGATGAGTTCTTCCACCGCAAGTACGAAGAAGACCCAACGACACACACGATGCGCGAAGTCGCTACCGCCGAACAAGTGCTGGCCGAGCTCGAGAAGAACGCCGACGCGCACATTCATATGCCGTCACCGTCGTATTGGCCGATCGTGCTCGCTGCAGGCATGCCGGTCGTCGCACTCGGCGTCATCTATTCGATCCCCGTCGCCATCGTCGGTGGTCTGATCATGCTCTATGCCATCTACGGTTGGGCACTCGAGCCGGCAACCGCCCCGGCAATCGACCACGATGAATCTTCATCGAACGGTCACAACGGTCATGCAGTCGGAGCCAGCCATGGCTGACACCGCCGTCGCCCACGAGGGGCACACGTCGAGCACGGGTATCTCCAACGTCAAGTTGGGCATGTGGCTCTTCCTCGGGTCAGAGTGCCTGCTCTTTGGTGGTCTCATCTCCACCTACATGCTGTATCGCGGTCGTGTGTCGAATGGTCCGACGCCCGAGCAGGTGTACGACATTCCGTTCACCTCGGTGAGCAGTTTCGTCCTGCTCATGAGTTCTCTCACAATGGTGCTCGCTGTTTCTGCTGCAGCAAAGAAAGACGACCGTGGCACCAACCTGTGGCTCGTTGTTACTGCACTACTCGGTGCCACCTTTGTCGGCGGTCAGGTGTATGAGTTCACCGCCTTCTACAACGAGGGCCTTGGTTTCACCACCAGCCTCTTCGGCTCGAGTTTCTACACGCTGACCGGCTTTCACGGTGTGCACGTCACCGTCGGCATCATCATGTTGATGGCCCTCGTCGCTATCAATAAGCGCAGTCGTGTGCCAGGCAGCAAGGCCGAAACCGTTGAAATGATCGGTCTGTATTGGCACTTCGTTGACATCGTGTGGATCATCATCTTCACCCTCGTCTATCTGATTCCGGTCTGATCATGACGATGCACACCACCGAGCACACCGCGGCAAGCCACGGCGACAGTGCACACGGCGGCGCCGAGCATGCCGAACACGGCATGTCAACCCGCGGGTACATCAACATCGCGCTGATTCTTGCGGCCATCACCGCCCTCGAGGTTTCGACCTACTACGTCGACTTCGGTCCGCTGTTCTTGCCAGCGCTGCTCATCATGATGGTGGTCAAGTTCTTCATGGTGGTGAGTTACTTCATGCACTTGAAGTTCGACAACAAGCTCTTCAGTTGGATGTTCTACGCCGGTCTCTTCCTTGCCGTCGGCGTGTACGTCGCGGCGCTGGGCACCTTCCACTTTTTCTTGCGGTAGACCGTCGTGCACACGACGCTCGTGGTGCTCGCCGAAGCTGCCGACCTTGCTGCCAGCCCGTGGCGTTTTCAAGCCCACCCTGAAGTGTGGGTGCTCGTGGCCTTCGTTATTGGGTCATGGCTCTATGCGTTGCGCGTCATCGGCCCGCACACACCCGAGGTGCGGGCGGGTGCCCCGATCATCACCCGCCGGCAAACATGGCTCTTTGTTGGTGCAGTCGCGATGTTGTGGCTGACGAGTGACTGGCCGATTCACGACATCAGCGAGGAATATCTCTATTCGGTGCACATGTTTCAGCACATGGCGCTGTCGTACTTCTTGCCCCCACTCGTCTTGCTGGCGACACCCGTGTGGTTGTTTCGCGCGATTATTGGCGCACAGCGTGCCGGCCGCGTGATTCGCTGGTTTGCCAAGCCAGTAATCGCTGGTGTGCTCTTCAATCTCGTCGTGATGATTACCCATATCCCAGATCTCGTGAACCGCAGCGTGTCGAATGCTCCACTGCACTATTCGCTGCACGTGATGCTTCTTGTCTCATCACTGTTGATGTGGACACCAATCGTGGCTCCCGACCATGCATTGCGCATCGGCTACGGCGGGCGCATGGTGTATCTCTTTCTCATGTCGGTGGTGCCTACAGTTCCGGCAGCGTGGCTCACGTTCGCCGAAGGCGCGGTCTACAAGCACTATGACATCGCCATTCGGGTATGGGGCCTGTCAGTCACGACCGACCAACAGATTGCTGGAGCAATCATGAAGACCGGTGGGTCGATCTTCTTGTGGTCGATCATCGTCTTTCTGTGGTTCAAGCGGTTCATGGCCGGCTACGGCGAGCGTCAGGATTATCGCCGCACACCCGAGCCGACGCTCACGTATGAAGCGGTGACGGCCGAGTTTGACCGTGTGCCGGCGCGGGCCGAACCGAACGAACGGTAGACCACTCGGGTCGCTGCGTGCCCTGTGGCGCGCCGCAGCGTCAGCCGTCGAAGCGAAACAGACGAGTCGCCGCAAGTGGTGCGATGAGCGCCCACAGCACGAGCACCCACCAGGCCTGTGCATCACTGCTTGCGCCCATAGCGCCGTGCAGCACCTCGGCCAGAGCGCCAGACGGTAGGTAACGCGCAACGCCAGCCAACGCATCGGGCATCTCGTCAAGTGGCACGAGCACTCCACCGAGTGCCAACAATGCGAGGTACAAAGCGTTCTGTGCAGCAAGGTTGACCTCGGCTCGCAGCCGCCCCGCAAGTGAGAGCCCGATGCCAGCAAAACTGAGCGTGCCAAGTGCAACGGCGGCCGCGAGGCGCCACCACGACACGTCACCTATCGACCAACCCAACGCAACGGCAACCACCACGAGCAAGAGGCATTGCACGAGTTCCACCACGGCAACGGCGCCTGACTTGGCAGCAATTAGCCGACCGCGCCCGAGTGGCGTGGCGCCGAGGCGTTTCAGCACCTGATACGACCGTTCAAAACCGGTTGCGATGCCAGTGCTCACCATTGCTGTCGACATGACCGCGAGGGTGACGACCGATGCGACGAGCCGAGTCAGGTCGACGCTCGCGGGCAGCACCTCGACCGTGCCGAAGAACACCAGCACACCGAGCGGAATCACGAGTACGAGCAGCAGCTGTTCGTAGTTGCGCACCAGCGTGGTCAGCTCCATACGCATCTGCACGAGTATGAGCCTCATCGCGTCACCTCACGCACGACGTCTTCGAGTCGCCGACCATTCGCACACAGGGTCGTGACTCGCTCGTTGACTACCACGTGGCCATGATGCAACACCACGGCGTGATGAGCCACGCGCTGTGCTTCGTCGAGGTCGTGTGTCGCGAGCACCACACACGCACCTTTGCCGACCAGTTCGGTGATGATGTCGCGAATGATTTCGCGGCCATCAAGGTCGACGCCAGCAGTTGGTTCGTCAAGAAACACGATCTCCGGGTTCGAAGCCAGCGCCAGGGCGAGCGAGAAACGCTGTCGCTCTCCACCCGACAGGCTGCGCCAAGTGGCTTTTGCGCGACTCGTGAGGCCAAGACGATCAATCAGTGCTACGGCGTCAACCCCGCGGTCGTACAGCGCGCAATAGTGCCGAACGAGCGAACCAACTCGCGCCGCCGGGGCGATACCACCGTCTTGCAACATCACACCGACACGTGAACGCACCTCTGCTGGCGCGTCAAAGGCAGAAACGCCGAGTACGTGTACTTCACCGCTTGTTGCGCGTCGTAATCCTTCGCAGGTTTCGATGGTTGAGGTCTTGCCTGCGCCGTTGCGACCAAG
>RGSV01000190.1 GCA_010025655.1 Acidimicrobiia bacterium | reverse complement strand
CCTCACGCACGACGTCTTCGAGTGGCCGACCATTCGAGCACAGCGTCACGACTCGTTCGTTGATCACCACGCGGCCATGATGCAACACCACGGCGTGGTGAGCCACGCGTTGTGCCTCGTCAAGGTCGTGCGTCGCGAGCACTACACACGCACCTTTGCCGACCAGTTCGGTAATGATGTCGCGAATGATCTCGCGGCCGTCAAGGTCGACACCGGCAGTTGGTTCGTCGAGAAAGATGATCTCCGGGTTCGAAGCCAGCGCTAGTGCGAGTGAGAAACGTTGTCGTTCTCCACCCGAGAGGTTGCGCCAAGTGGCCGTTGCGCGACTCGTGAGGCCGAGACGATCAATCAGCGCTGCGGCGTCAACCCCGCGGTCATACAGCGCGCAATAGTGCCTAATGAGCGAATCAACTCGTGCTGCCGGGGCGATGCCACCGTCTTGCAACATCACACCGATGCGTGAACGCACCTCTGTTGGCATACCGAAGGCAGATACGCCGAGTACGCGTACGTCACCGCTCGTGGCGCGGCGTAAGCCCTCGCAGGTTTCGATGGTTGAGGTCTTGCCTGCGCCGTTGCGACCAAGCAGCGCGGTGACCTCGCCGTGACGTGCCACGAAACTCACATCATTCACTGCAGATACTTCGCCGTACGTCACGCGCAACGAACGAACGTCGAGAGCGATGGTTGCAGATGTCATGCAGCACTAGCCTTACAGGTCGTGATTGATGTCCGGTTGCTGCGTACGCAACCCGACGTGGTGCGTGCAGCCCTTGCGCGCCGCGCCAAACCAGATGTGCTCGAGCAGGCTGACCACGCGTTGCGACTCGATGTGCGGCTGCGCGACATCACGACCGAGCGTGATGCTGCCCGTGCACGAGTGAACGAACTGTCGAAGCAGGTCGCCGAATTGCGTCGCGCCAAACAAGACGCCGATGTGCTCATGGCCGAGAGTCGCGCCCTCGGCGATCGCGAAAAAGTGCTCGCCGATGAATATGCGCAGGTTGAGGCCGTGCTGCGCGATGTGTTGCTGCGCATACCGAATCTGCCGCATGACGAGGTGACACAAGGAACCAGCAGCGACGATAACCGTGTCGTGCGTGGACCCGAGCAGATGCCTGCACAGTTCGCCGCCCATCAGCGCGTGCCGCACTGGGAGACCGGCGCGGCACTCGGCATTCTCGACAGTGAGCGCGCAGTGAAGATTTCTGGTGCGATGTTCACGATGCAGCGTGGCGCTGGAGCCGCTTTGGCGCGGGCCCTCTGCCAATATGCCCTCGACCGCAACGCTGATGCCTACGAAGAGATTCGTCCACCGTCGCTCGTTACCACGGCCACACTGACTGCAACCGGTCAGTTGCCGAAGTTCGCCGATGAGGCCTACAGCATCGAGCGCGACGGTCTGTGGTGCATTCCCACCGCCGAAGCACCACTCACTTCATTGCACGCCGGTGAGATTCTTGATGAAGCGTCGCTGCCCATGCGATACATGGCGTTTTCGCCGTGTTTTCGTCGTGAAGCAGGTGCGGCTGGTCGAGACACCCGCGGCATGTTGCGCAGCCACGAGTTTGACAAGGTCGAGATTCTCGCCGTCACCACGCCTGAGCAAGCTCCCGCGATGCTCGATGAGTTCATTCAGCGGGTGACGCGCCTGATCGCCGATCTCGGGTTGCCCTATCGCTTGCTCGAGATTTGCACTGGAGACCTTGGCCAGAGTCATCACCGCAGTTACGACGTCGAGGTGTATGCGCCGGGTTGCGACCAGTGGTTGGAAGTCAGCTCGGTGAGTTGGTTCAGCGACTACCAGGCACGACGAGGCGACATTCGCCTGCGTCGCACCGGCAAGAAAGGCACCGAGTTTGCCCACACGCTGAATGCATCGGCCCTGGCAGTGCCGCGCGTTTGGGCGGCAATCGTCGAGAACTTCCGCAACGCCGATGGCTCAGTCACGATTCCCGAGGTGTTGCACCCGTATCTCCGCGGGCTGACCGTGATTCGCCCGCCGCAGTCGCGATGAACCTGCGCGACCGCCGCGTGCAATACGAAACTGCGGGGCTTGACCGCGGTGACCTTGCCGACGACCCGATCGTGCAGTTCGGGCGCTGGTATGCCGATGCAGTGAGCGCTGCGGTGGTTGAGCCGAACGCCTTCACGCTGTCGACCGTCGATTATCGCGGGCGTCCGAATGCGCGTGTGGTGCTGGCACGGGGTGCAGACGAGCGCGGACTTGTGTTCTATACCAATTATGACGGAGCTAAGGCGCGCGAACTTGCCGGCATGCCCGTTGCGGCGGGCACCTTTGCGTGGCTCGATTTGCATCGGCAAGTGCGCGTGCGTGGCGTCATCACTCGGTTGAGCGCGAGCGAGAGTGACGACTACTTTGCATCACGACCGCGCGACTCACAACTCGGTGCGTGGGCATCGCCGCAGTCAGAGCCGATTGCCGATCGTGCGGAACTTGAGCGTCGTGTCGCCGACGTGCGCACTCGTTTCGCCGATGCACCTGTGCCTCGCCCCGAGTTCTGGGGTGGCTGGTTACTCACCCCCGATGAGTGGGAGTTCTGGCAGGGAAGACCCAGTCGTCTGCACGACCGCTTTCGCTATCGCCGCGTGACGGATGCCTGGCTGATCGAGCGACTCGCGCCTTAGGCGTTCTCACTCGCGTCGCCGCTGCCTTCGCCGTCACCGCGCTCGCCGCTACCGTTCTCGCCGCCATCGCTGCGCCACGAGGTCGCCGCAGCGGCAAGTGCACCGATGAGTGCGGCGGTGTGCGGGGTCGGATGCGGACCTTCCCA
>RGSV01000189.1 GCA_010025655.1 Acidimicrobiia bacterium | reverse complement strand
GTGGTGGAGACGATGGGACTCGAACCCACGACCCCCTGCTTGCAAAGCAGGTGCTCTAGCCAGCTGAGCTACGTCCCCGCGAGGGACGCTTCATGCTACGGCTCGGCTTCGTACGCTGTCGGAGATGTTTCGCGACCTCGTTGAGCCGTTGTGGTTGCCACTCGTGGTGCTCGCCGCGGTGTGGGTTGCGGTGTTTCGAGCTCGTGCACTCTCGCGACGGCTGCGAGTCGGCGGCGCGGTAGCTCTTGGTGCGTTGTGGTTCGTGGCAACACCCTTCGTCGCACTCGTGCTTGAGACTCCACTTGCCGTCGAATCGACGATCGAGACCGACTGGCAACCCGACTACATCTATGTGCTTGCGGCCGGCTTCGACATTGGCGACTCACCGGCCGAAGATTCCTCGGGGCTCGAAACCACGCGCCGTGTAAACAGGGCCGTCATGCTGTGGCGTGACTACCCCACGGCCACCCTGGTAATGGCCGGCAACCAACCTGGTGCAGAGTCGCTGCGCCCAGCAGATCAGCAGGGCAACTTGATGCGCGAACAGGCCGAGCGACTCGGGGTGCCCACCGAGAGCATCCTCATTGATTCGGTCTCGACCAATACCAACGGTCACGCAAAGGTCGCACGCGAGGCTGGTTATCTGACTCCCACTACCCCGCTTGCGATCGTTACCTCCGATTTTCATCTGCGGCGATCACGACGCGAATTTTCTCGATTCTTCGACAACCTGCGTATGGTTGGGTCTGACCCGGCAATCACCGACGATTCATTCGGTGACCTCTCACTGCGGTCATTCTGGCCCCAGGTCGATGCATTGCGCGACACCACCACCTATCTGCGTGAGTACGTCGCGCTCGCCCTCAGCGATCTTCGCAACTAAATTTCGCTGCGCCAGGAGTTTCGACGGGGTCATTCTGGGTAGCGTCATTGCGTGATACCCACAAACGACCTCGTCTACGCCTATCGCATCACGCGATTGCCGCTGCTCGATGCCGGTGGTGTTGCCATTGGCAAGATTGACGATGTCGTCATCGTTGCGGGCCGTGGCAGCGAGGCTCCCCGGGTGTTGGGGTTCGTTTCAAGCAGTCAGCGTCGACGAATCTTCATCTCGGCTGCTCGAGTTGCTGCAGTCGACAACTCAGGTGTGCGCCTCAAGAGTTTCGACATCGACCTGAAGCCGTTTCTGGTGCGCGAAGGCGAGCGTTTGATTGCGAGTGACCTGCTCGACAAAAAAGTTGGTGATGAGACGGTGGTCGATGTCGCACTACAACACCAGGGCGGCCACCACCCAGGCTGGAACGTCACCCATGTTCGACTGGCTAAGCGCGGCGCTTTGCTCACCCGCCCGAGTTTCCGGCTCGTGCCGTGGACTGAGTGTGCAACGTTGTTCGCACCGTCGACACCCGTTGCTGCCGAAGCCGCGCGCCTGCGCGGCATGCATCCGAGTGACGTGGCGGCTGTCATCGTGGCGCTGCCGATCGAACAACGACGCACGATTGCCGCAGCGATGGAAGATGAACGTCTCGCCGACGTGCTCGAGGAGTTGCCAGAAGAGGAACAGCTGCGACTGATCGAAGGTCTCGACCTCGAGCGGTTGAACAACGTATTTGACGAAATGGAATACGACGATCTCGCCGACCTGTTGGGCAAGATGGGCAACGAACAACGCGCCAGGGTGCTCGAGTCAATGGACGAAGACGACGCCGACACGATGCGCCAGCTGCTGTCGTGGCCTGACGGCACTGCGGGAGCCTTGATGACCCCTGAGTTGATCGTATTGTCACCCGAAGCGACCGTGGCCGAAGCACTCGCCCATGTGCGCGACCCCGAGCGTCACCCGTCGGTCGCCGGACAAGTCTTCGTGACGCACGGTCCGCATGAGCCACCGACGGGTGGTTATCTCGGTGTCGTGCACTTTCAGCGACTGCTGCGTGAGCCACCACAGACGAAGTTGAAAGACTGCGTGCAACACGAGCCGACGATTCCCCCGACGATGTCCGAGCGTGAAGTGATTATCCGCATCGCGACCTACAACCTGCTGTCAGTGGCAGTGGTCGATGCAGCAAATCACCTGCTTGGCGCAATCACGGTCGATGACGTGCTTGATCGCGCGTTACCGGCCAACTGGCGCATGAACGAACGCAGCCACCACCCGAGCGCGGGTACCAACGCGAATGGTGGCCAGCCATGAAGCGCCGTGAAGATCTCGCAAATCCTCGCTACCGACGCAAGCTCAATGTGCCCTACGAACGTGGTGCATTCGGTCGCTTCTCTGAGGCTGTGGCGCGCAATTTAGGCACCGCGCGATTTCTCGTCGTGCAAACGTTCCTCGTGCTCGTGTGGATCACCATCAACGTCGTATCGGTGGCACTGCGCTGGGACCCGTATCCATTCATCTTGCTCAACCTGATGTTCTCCGTGCAGGCGGCCTACGCTGCCCCACTCATTCTCTTGGCCCAAAACAGGCAAGAAGACCGTGATCGACAAGCACTCGAAAATGACCGGGCCGTCGCGATTCGCACGCAAGAGAACGCCGAGTATCTCGCCCGTGAACTTGCTGCGGTGCGACTGGCCCTCTCGAATACGGTGACGACGGCCGAGTTGCAAGAAGCGGTTGATTCGCTCAGCGAGCGACTTGAACAACTGCTGGCGCAGCGAGCACCTGGCGAACCGCCCGGGACGTTGCCGCGCTGAACTCAGCGGGTTGCAACACGTTCACGAAGTGATCACCGTCGAGAGGAATCACCGCGGCTGACGAAGTTTCGGCGAGCAGACGTTGTTTGCGGGGTGGAACGAGTTGA
>RGSV01000188.1 GCA_010025655.1 Acidimicrobiia bacterium | reverse complement strand
ACGAACGCAATGGAGAGCAGGAAGCCGGAGATGTCGAGACGCTCGGCGTTCGGATCCTTTGATTCGGGCACAAACACTGCTTGCAGCAGCAATGCAACGGCGACAATCGGAACATTGATGAGAAATACCGAGCCCCACCAGAAGTGTTCGAGGAGGAATCCGCCCGTCACCGGGCCGAACGCCACGGCGGCGCCAGAAACTGCCGACCAGACGCCGATTGATTTCGCGCGCTCGATTGGGTCGCGGAATACGTCGATGAGAATCGCGAGCGTGCTCGGGAAGACGAGTGCCGCGCCGATACCCATGAGCCCGCGCACGATGATGAGTTGTTCGGTGGTGTCAGTGAATGCGGCCCACGCGGAGAACACGCCGAAGAGAAACATGCCGATTTGCATCACGATCTTGCGACCGAATCGGTCGCCCAGGCCGCCGCAGGCGAGCAGCAGACCGGCGAACACGAGTGCGTACGAGTCGACGATCCATTGCAGGCCGCTGGTGGTCGCGTCGAGTTCGCGCGCGAGAGTTGGAATCGCCACGTTGATGATGAGGTTGTCGACGACGACGAGGAAAACCGAGAGGCTGAGGATCGTGAGAATCCACCACCGACGTTTCTGCACAGTGGGGTTGGGGTGGACAACAGTGTTCTGGTTCATGTAGACACTGTCTAGTGAAGTGAACTTGATAGTGTCAAGTCATGGCTGAGTCGCTTAAGGAAAAGGTGATTCGCGCCGCCGTGGACTGCATCGCCGAGTCGGGCCCGGACGGTCTTTCCTTTCGCCAGATTGCTGCCAACGCAGGAGTCAGCCACCAAGCGCCGTACCACCATTTCGGCGATCGCGATGCGATCTTCACCGAGATTGCGTTCATCGGCTTCCGCACGCTCTCTGCTGATTTGGCGGCACCCGTGCGTCGTGACGAAGACCCAGATCCTTCGATTCGACTTCTGGAGAGATATGTCAACTTCGCACTTGCGAATACGGGTTACTTCCGAGTGATGTTCCGCTCTGATCTGTGCAAGATTGGCGAGTCTCCAGATCTTCAGAAGACGGCCGACTCTGCGTTCGACACATTGGTTGGAACCGTGCAGACCATCGTCGGGGTCTCGGCGTCAGTCGACGACATTCGTGTCGTCGCTACGACCATGTGGTCGGTTGCTCATGGGCTTGCAACATTGCTCATCGACGGACCACTCGAGAGCAAAATCGGCACGTTGAGCGACCGAAAGAAACTCATTCGCGCGGTCGGCTCGCAGGTGTTGAACGGCCTCACGGCCTGACGCTCTGCGCCGTGCGCGGTGCCGGCGCGCATTGCGCTATTCGAAGATGAAGAGTTCTGAGAGGGCTACGAGCACGACCAGTACCAGAAACTCATATCGCATCAACCAGGCGAATCGATGCCTGACACCCCGAGCAGCAGCCCAAACGGCAACTGCGAGCGCGACGAGCGAGATGGCCAACGCTGCAATGGTGGTCGTCGCTGACGTGTAGCCGACCCAGGTGTCGCTGATTCCTTCGTCACCGTTTACGAGAAACGCACCGAGCAGCAACGCCTGGGCTGCGAGAAAGCAGGCAGTAGTCGTGACGGTGACCCACGCCGTGAAATTGACGATGTGCTCGGCGCGCGTGATGCTCATCTATCCAGTGAACTAGCTCAGGCATCGTGTTGAGCGGCTCAGAGGTTGAGTCGGTATGCGAGTCCCGCTACTTGGCAGTCTCCGTCGGGGCAGTGCTCGCCGCTCGTCCCAGCGACTGCAAAGCCCGCGTGCTCTGCGGTGCGCCGTGAAGCGGTGTTCGTCTCGGCAATCGTCGCTTGCACCACGTTGACGTGGCCTAGGCGTGCGGCCAAGGTCGGAAGTATGCGCATCGCCGTCGATGCCGCACCGCGACGACGTGCCCACGGGGCAACCCAATATCCCACGGTTGCAACGCCATCGGTGATGTTGTGGATACCGGCCATGCCTGCGGGTTCGCCGGTGCGCGCGTCGATGATCGCGTTCGCGAGACGTTCGCCAGCCTGGTCACGCACGAACGACTCGGCATGTTCGCGCGTGTAGGGGCGAGGTACGGTCGTCCATCGCTGCACCTCGGCATCTTGGCACGCGCGATAAATCCACTCGGCGTCATCTGTTTGCACCGGTCGCAAGCGATGCGTGAGCAGGTTGAAATACACCTGCACCACCTGGGTGTCGTCGGTGATCTTCTCGCCGGCTCTCGTCCAGTAGTCGAGGTGGCTCGCGCGAAAGTCGGCAGCATTGAGGTCACCCTCAGCTTCCGCCAGGGCGAACTCGTCAGGCACATCGATGAATCGCGAGATATCGACACGTGTCACCTGAAGTGTCGCCACGTGCCGACCGTCGTTGTCGACCATGGCCAGGCACTCGCCAACATGTTCGACAGGTTCGCCTTCTTTGGCGTAGTCATGCAGCAAACCGGCAGTTGCGCGCTTGTTGCCGCTGACAATGAAGTCAACGAGACGGGTTCTGCTCTGGCCTGGTGTCCCGAACTCGATGCTGCGGAGACCGTCTACGACGGGGAATGACATGCCTGTCGAAGGCTACGTTGTGCCGGTCCGGCCAACCCGCAGGGGATTGCGTGGTCGACCGAACCGGGAGTACCGACGTGTTTGTTGAGCTCGTTCAGTTATTGAACAGGCTCAGCATGTCGCCGACATGCGGGCCGAATTCTCCGCCGTTCGCGACCAAGGCGAAGATGAAGAGCGCAGCACCGGCCATCGACACGTTCTTGAAGAACGCGATGGTTTCGGTCTGCTTCGCCTGGGCGTCGGTCTGTGCCCAGAAGTCGTGCATCTTGAGGGCCATGCC
>RGSV01000187.1 GCA_010025655.1 Acidimicrobiia bacterium | reverse complement strand
GGCGAGAAGGTCACGACAGAGTCACGACAGAGTCGCGAGGGCCCACGACCGCCCCCCACCGCACCCGGCAGCCGTGAACAACCTGTCCACTTCCCGCCGCCTAGGGCGCGTCAGACCGCCGCCAGCGCCGCCTGCGCCCGCTCCATCTCCATGCGTTCCACGGGCTTACGCGTGCGCATCAGCTCGATGAAGACATCGAACAGATACGACGAGTCGTGGGGTCCCGGGCTCGCCTCGGGGTGGTACTGCACGCTGAAGATCGGGCGCTCGACGTGCCGGAAGCCCGCAAGCGTGCCGTCGTTGAGTAGTGCAACAGCCGCGGCCGGTTCGCGACGTTCACTCGACACCAAGCTGAGGTCGAATCCGATCTTTGCGTCAACGGGCAACTGCAGCGCCGCATTCACATCCTCGCGCACGACGTTTGGGGCAGAGCGAGCAAGAACCGAGCCGTCGCTATCGAGAAGAATCACCTCAGCGATAGTTGAGGTATCGGAATACGCCCAACCTTCGACCGCAATTCTCCAACCGTCGAGTGGTTCACCAATCCACTCACCGCGCACGACGGCTGCTGCCTTGACATAGTGAGATGCCTCGTCGGGGGCCGCGCCGAGCGGGGTCAGTTGTGACCACAAGGCAAAGAGGGAGAATGCCAAGACGAGGCTGACGGCGAACACCCGCAACGAATCGCGTGGCGAGTCGTTCATCGCTTTATCTTAGAGATGAGCGAAGTAGTCTGATTTCATGAGCCAAGAGCAACGTCGTCCGCGTCCCGCCCCTGAACCTCGTGCGGCGAATGTCAACTCGGTGTTGTCGATTGCCGTCGCCGTGTTGGCCGTATTGCTTGGGTTCTTCATCTTGCGTGACCTGCGCAACGACAACTCGGTCGCCGGCCCAGAAGAAGCGGCGGCACCTGTCGAAGAGACGCCCACTGAAACCACGACCGACCCGTTGATTCCGGTCGAAACCACGGCCGCGCCAGTTGCGCTCACCGCGTTCAAGGTGCAGGTGGCAAACGCTTCGGGCGTGAGCGGTAGCGCTGGTCTCCTCACTACTGATCTGCAGGGCAAGGGCTACATCGTTCAGCCGGCCATCAATAAGTCGGAAGTGACGCCGCGCCAGACCGCGACGGTCGTCTATTACCTCTTGGGAAGCGAATCGGCGGCTGCACAAGTGGCTGGGGAACTCGGCGGTGTTGCGACTGCGCCGATGCCGACGCCGATTCCGACCGAGACCGGCAGTCTTGGTGAGGCAAGTGTGCTCATCTTGCTCGGCACCGATTTGGCGGGCAAGCCACTTGCCATCATTGCGGGTGGTGTTGCAACGCAACCCGTCGCAGTCACCACGACGACAACAGGCTGAGTCGCACGGCGCTGCGCGCCGTACGTACGCCTATCGTCGCGCGTCACACCTCACTCGTGCACCAATGCAAGCGAGAGCTTTGTCACGTACGGCGCCAACCAGCCTGAAGTATTGCCCAGCGGCAGTACGCAGTCATCAAGCACGTATCCGAGTTCGTCGATCATGTAGCGCCGACGCCGCTCGACACGGCGCATCAGTGAGGCGTCAAGTGCGCGCAGCCGTTCGCGTAACGATTCATCGGCAAGTGCAACGCCATCTTCGAGATTCACGTAACAGAAGGGTCCTCGACTCACTGGGATGATGTCGGCTTGCAACACCATGCCTGAGCACAACGCAACAGTGCTGTCGCGCGAGAATGGCGAATTCACCCATTCGTCGAGGTGCAAGTAGTGGCCGGGGTTCAATGCAAAGTCAAAGAGAGAGGGGTCGCGAGCCTCATCTGCAGCGGCAAAGACCTCACCACCTGTGGCGCCGAGTGAGAGCGCGCCGTACCACGCGCGAACAACTTCCACGTAGTTGGCAAACATGCGTGACGAGAACTCGCGAATGGCGTCAGGCATCTCGTGCGGTCCATTGGCGACAGCACCAGCACGACATGTCAGCGCTCCTGCGACTCCGAATGCAGTCGTGAGTGCATCGCCTCGTGCAGCTTCCTTAGCTGAGGCACTCGCGAGGCCGCGACGCGCCTTCTCGCCAAAGCCAACCATGCGGTGACAGCTCAACGTCAAGCCTTTGCTGTCGAGGTGACGCTCGAGTTCGTCTTCACGCACACCTACACGCACATGCTGGAGTAGCGACATCATCCCCGTCGAACTCACACAGGCGGCGTATTCGAAGTGTTGAATCTGTTCCGGTTCGTTGATCGTTCGTAGCCCACCGTCGACGCTCATCAGCAAGTCAGTCGCGTTGTTTACCTCACCACCGCCGACAAGTGAACGCAACAGGTCGACAACAAATGCGGGAAGATCGATAGGTGATGGTGAGCCCCCGCCGATGAGCGAAGTCGAATACGCCTTCCACCCGATACAGCCAACTCGAGAACCATCGTTCACTCCGGCACTAACAAAAATGTCACGCAAGCTGCGTGAACGGTCACGCGGCTGACCCATGAGGCTGAGGTCTTGCCAGAGTTCCACCTCGATACCAATCGCAGGATCGGGTGCATAACCAAGACACTCGTTGCCCACGAGCAGCCGCGGAGCATGTTGCCCTGCGGTATCAAGAATCAGCATCGCCTCTTCAAATCGCGGGTCAAAGCCCGTGAGATAGGCGAGATTTGCCGAGTGCTCACGATCACCCCACACCACGAGGGTGTCAAGTTGTTGCTCGTGAGCGCGACGACAAAGGGTCGAGAGACGTAAGCGATAGATCTCAGCAGAGAGCGCAGGTGGAGGAGATGGGACCTCCACAATTGGTAGCGGTCGCTCACGCAATGCAACGGGCATTGGTTCAGCCTCTCACGAGTCGGCGTGCTGCGCGAGCCAGTGCCC
>RGSV01000186.1 GCA_010025655.1 Acidimicrobiia bacterium | reverse complement strand
CGGCGAGGCCAAGGCGCGGTGAGGTCGAAGGGTTGGCCTGCGATGTCGATTGTCGTGGTGCCGAGTGCATCGCGGGCGGCATTCACGATGATGTCTTGCGTCAACTGCATGATGTCGTCGTAATCGGCGAAGGCTTCGTACGACTCGAGCATCGTGAACTCGGGGTTGTGCCGCGGAGAAATGCCCTCATTGCGGAAGACGCGACCAATCTCGAACACGCGCTCCATGCCGCCGACGATGAGTCGCTTCAGGTGCAGTTCGAGTGCGATGCGCAGGTACAACTGCAAGTCGAGTGCGTTGTGGTGGGTGACGAAGGGTCGCGCGTGCGCGCCGCCAGCCTCGGCGTGCAACACGGGCGTTTCGACCTCGACGTATCCGCGGCCACCGAGCGTGCGGCGCACGCTGGCGATGACGGCGTGGCGAATCTCAAAGGTGCGGCGAGCGTCTTGGTTGACAATCAGATCGGCATATCGCTGTCGGAAGCGAGTGTCGACATCGGCAAGACCATGCCACTTGTCGGGCATCGGGCGCAGCGACTTGGCCAGGAGTTGTACCTCGGTGGCCTTGACACTGAGTTCTCCCTTGCGGGTGGTCATCACCACACCACGCGCGCCAACCCAATCACCCATGTCGAAGGCGTTAATGGCGTCGAACTCTGCGTCACCGACCACCGCTTTGCTGACGAAGAGTTGAATCTCGTCGCTGCGGTCGCGCACGGTGATGAAGATGAGTTTGCCTTGGTCGCGCTTCAACATCACACGCCCACACACGGCGACGGCGTCGGTGGTTTCGCTGCCTGCTGCAAGTGCGCCGTATTTGGCGCGAAGTTCACCCAGCGTGTGTGAGCGATCGAAGCGATAGGGGTATGGGTTCACGCCCCGGTCGCGCAGATGTTGCACTTCGGCGAGTCGTCGCTCGCGGTACACCGAGAGGTTGGTGCCGTCGTCGCTGCCCGTGGATGCGCCGTCGGTGTCGGCGGTCTCTTGCGTCATTCGATGACGACCAGTACATCGCCCGCACCGACCTTGTCGCCGGCTTTCACGTTGATCGACTTCACCGTTCCCGCCTTCTCGGCTTGCAACTGGTTTTCCATCTTCATGGCTTCGAGCACGACTACGGCATCACCGACGGAGACTGCTTTGCCAACCTCAACGAGCACCTTGACGATGGTGCCCTGCATCGGTGCCGTGACGTTGCCGCCACCACTCGACGTGCTTGCGGCTGCGGCGCGCGGCGCGCGACGGGCAACGGGTGCGACACCGCCCGATTCGGGCACCCATACCTTCACCTCGAAGCGCTTGCCATTGACCTCAACGGTGGTCGACTTTTGAACGAGCCCCGCACTCGGCGGCTCGGCTGGCGTCACCTGCGATGCGACACCGCTCAGGTCGAGGCGTTCTTCGACCCACTTGGTGCTGTGTTGCACGGCGGCAAAGTCTGGATGGCGCAAAATCGCCAAGTCAGCGGGAATCGTGGTGTGCACACCGTCGACCTGCATTTCTTCTAGCGCGCGAATCGTGCGCGCGATTGCCGTTGAGCGATCTTTGCCCCACACGATCAATTTGCCGATGAGATTGTCGTAGTACTGACTGACGGTGTCGCCGGCTTCATAACCGCCGTCGAAGCGCACGCCAAAGCCATCTGGCACCTTGAGCGCCGAGATGGTGCCGGGTGAAGGCAAGAACTTTCCGCCCGCTGGATTTTCGGCGTTGATGCGCACCTCGATGGCGTGACCGCGTCGCAGATCGTTGACCTGCTCTTGGGTCATTGGCAGTTTCTCGCCGTCGGCAACGCGAATCTGCCACTCGACCAGGTCGATGCCGGTGATGACTTCTGAGACGGGGTGCTCGACCTGCAGGCGCGTATTCATTTCGAGAAAGAAGAATTCGCCGTCTTGGTAGATGAACTCGACCGTGCCAGCGTTGTAGTAACCGACGGCGCGCGCAGCTTTGACGGCGGCCTCGCCCATGGCCTCCTCGACGCCTGCAGGCAGACCGGGGGCAGGTGCTTCTTCAATGAGTTTCTGGTGACGGCGTTGCGCCGAGCAGTCGCGTAGTGACACCCACACCACGTTGCCGTGTTTGTCGCCGACGAGTTGCACCTCGACGTGGCGTGGCCAGGTGAGATATCGCTCGACATAAATCTCGTCGCGGCCGAAGAAGGCCTTTGACTCGCGCTTGGCGGAATCCATCGCCTCTTGCACCGACGCCGCATCTTTGACCACCTTCATGCCGCGGCCGCCGCCGCCGAATGCCGCCTTGATGGCAACTGGCCAACCGTTTTCTTTGCCGAACGTGATGATCTCTTCGGCAGAGTTGACGAATTCAGTGGTGCCAGGCACGATGGGGGCGCCGCCGCGCAATGCAGCCTTACGCGACGAGACCTTGTCGCCCATCTCGATGATCGCTGCAGGTGGTGGACCAATGAACGCGACGCCCATCTCGGTGATGGCTTTGGCGAAGTCGGCGCTGCCGTCACCCAACATGCGCACTTTGCCATCGGTTTTTTGATCACGTGCCCAAGCGCCCATCACGAACGCGTCATTGACGCTAACACACCAGATTTCATCCACGCCAGCAGCTTTCAACTCTGTCAATTTGTCAATATAACCCGGCACATGTTTGGCCGAGCACGTGGGCGTGAACGCACCGGGCAGCGCAAACAAGGCAATGGTTTTGCCTGCACTGGCCTTGGCCACATCCACTGGGTTGGGGCCAATGCTGCAGCCCTCGCCTTCAACTTCTGAATATTCCATCAGGGTGGTGTGAGGAATGCTGTCGCCGACTTTGATCATGTGTGACTCCTGTTTTGAAAATAAAAAAAGCGACCCACATTGTGAGTCGCTTTTGA
>RGSV01000185.1 GCA_010025655.1 Acidimicrobiia bacterium | reverse complement strand
GAACCAAGTCGCACCGCCAGCGTGCGCTTACCACTACGCGAGTCTCCGTCGATGTCGCGAATGTTGTTGACCATGAGCAAGGCGACGGCCAGGAGACCAGCGAGCACACCCGAGAGCACCGCCAACACCGGCACCGTTTCGACAATCACATACGTCGTCCCAACCGTCGCTACGAGCCCGAAGAAGACGAAGACGAACACCTCGCCCAAGCCCGCATAGCCGTAGGGTCGCGGGCCACCGGTGTACGTCCACGCCGCCACGACGCAGACGACTCCGAGTGCCACCAGCCACCACGTGGTGAGCGCGGCGAGCACGAGCCCAGCCACGCACGCCACAGCAAACGCTGCAAGAGCCGCAGACTTGACGGCACGCGCGGTCGCCCGCTGCGAGGCCACCAAGCGCATCGGCCCGGCCCGATCGTCGTCGGTGCCGCGCACACCGTCTGAATAGTCGTTCGCATAATTCACACCCACCTGCAACGCCAGGCTCACGACGAGCGCCAAGAGTGCCCTCGGCAACCACTCAGCCGCGACGAAACTCATCGACTCGTCATAGGCCACTGCCGTGCCAATCATGACGGGCACCACCGCCGCTGGCAGGGTGCGTGGTCGAGCGCCGAGCCACCATTCATTGGCCGAAGTCACGTCGTGACGCTAATAGCGTTGCGCTCGTGCCACGCTTGATCGCACTCGATTTGCCGGCTGGTGATGAGTTCGTCGCAAACGTCGTGCGGGCTTGGCAATCAGGTGACGTTGTTCTACCCATCGACCAGCGGCTACCCACGTCCGCACAGAGAGCGCTCTTGGCGCATCTCGCCGCCGATGTCGTGGTATCTGCAAACGACGTCACCACGCTCGCGTCCGAGCATTCACCCGCGCTTGTTCCACTCGTCAAGGGTGACGCACTCGTCATTGCCACGAGCGGCACGACAGGCGAACCAAAGGGCGTCGTGCACACGCACGGTTCGCTGAACGCAGCGGCACGGCTCGTCGGTCAGCGACTCAACTTGTCTGGTGATGACCACTGGTGGCTGTGTATTCCGCCTGCCCACATCGGCGGTTTCGGTGTGGTAGCTCGAGCGCTTCACCACCGCAGTCGGCTTTCGTTTGCGCAGGCAATTGACCAACCTGCGATCGACGCTGCGCGTACCGAGGGAGCAACGCGCACCTCGGTGGTGCCGACGCTCCTGACGCGTCATTCATTCGTAGGTTGGCGCACCGTCTTGGTGGGTGGCGCCGCGAGCGATGCGTTGCCGAACAATGCAATTGCCACCTATGGCATGACCGAGACTGCAGGCGGCGTCGTCTACGGCGGTGCGCCCCTCGACGACGTCGACGTGCGCATTGAACACGGCGAGATTCTGGTGCGCACCCCCACCATGGCTCGCACGTATCGCCACGCACCTCTCTCGCTGAGCGACGGATGGTTGGCGACCGGCGACCTCGGCGAGTTCGACGGTCAGCGCCTCATCGTGAAGGGTCGCCGCGACGACTTGATCATCACGGGCGGGGTCAAAGTGTGGCCACGCATCGTCGAAGCCCGGCTACGCGAGCACGCTCTGGTAGATGACGTCTGCGTCGTCGGTGCACCAGACGCGCAGTGGGGCTCGATTGTCGTCGCCTACGTCTCGACTTCGGCAGCCACTGCACCAACGCTTGAACAGCTTCGCAGCCATGTGAAAGAGACGTTGTCACCGCCGCATGCTCCGCAGCGTCTAGTGGTCGTGCCAAAGATTCCGCGAACTACCCTCGGCAAGGTGCGGCGAAGCGAACTTCCGAGTGTCTGACACCAACCAACGGCGACTGCCGGGTGTCTTTTGGCGCCATCTCTCGGCGTCCTCCATTTCGAATCTTGGTGACGGCATGGTCGCTGCCGCTGGTCCACTACTTGCCCTCACGCTGACCGATGATGTGCGACTGATCTCTCTCGTCAGTTTCGCATCGATGATTCCGTGGCTCGTGCTTTCACTGCCGCTCGGTGTGTTAATCGACCGTGTCGAACGGCGTCGGCTGCTGACCGTGTCTACGGCCGCACGAGGCGCGCTCTATGGCGTCGTCACACTGCTCGTGGTCAGCAAGCAGATGAACATCGCTCTGCTCATCACCCTTGTCGCCCTGATTGCCGTCTTTGAAGTGGTGTTCGACATGTCGGCCCAGGCCTTTCTGCCATCACTTGTGGCTGCCGAGCATCTCGAACGCGCGAACGGTCGCCTCTACGCGGTGGAAGTCGTGGCGAATTCATTCGTCGGCTTGCCCTTTGGTGCCCTGTTTTTCGCCGCCGCCGCGTTTGCGCCGTTCGGGGTGCAGACCGTGGCTCTCGGTATTGCTGCCCTCCTCATTGTCGGATTGCGACCGCAGACACCGTTCGTTCCGGTCGCTGGCGAGCGTGCCTCACTCTGGGCCGATATGCGCACAGGCTTGCGCTGGCTCGCCAAACATCGACTCTTGCGACTGCTTGCGGTGCTGCTCGGCCTTGTGAACATGGCGCACATGTTCGCCGCTTCGGTGTTCGCCAAGTTCGCCCGCGACGTACTCGGCATCGGGCCTCGCGGCTTTGGGCTCTTGCTCGGCGTATCGGCGGCGGGCGCGATTGTCGGCGGTCTCATCGGTGACCGAGTCGCCAAGTTGTTCGGCCCGGCGATGGCACTTGTCGTGTCGTATGCGATGTTCGCCGTGCTTGACCTGCTGCCTGGTCTCTTTCCGAATGTTGCCGTGGTCGTGGTTGCCGGAACCTTGATGTCAGTCTTCGGCACAACATGGAACGTCATCACCGTCAGTTTGCGACAACGACTGATCCCGCCCGAACTCTTTGGTCGCGTGAATAGCGTTTATCGCTTTCTCGGCACCGGCAG
>RGSV01000184.1 GCA_010025655.1 Acidimicrobiia bacterium | reverse complement strand
CCGCCAGTCGGGCAATGGTCGTCGTCAGAGTTACCAACACCTGCCGATGGTGCGCATGACCAACACGTTCGTCTTGAATGGCCCCCACGACCCCGACGCCATCGTGCGCGACACCAAGAACGGTGTGTATGTCGCCAAGTTGGGTGGCGGTCAAGTCGACACTGCGAGCGGTGATTTCGTCTTTGGCATGACCGAGGCATATCTCATTGAGAACGGCGAGATCACCGAGCCACTGCGCGACGGCAACCTGATCGGCAATGGCCCGCAAGTGTTGCGTGACATCGATCTGCTCGGCAATGACTTTGCGATGGGCAACCCCGGCACCTGTGGCAAAGATGGTCAGGGTGTACCAGTTGGTGACGGCCAACCCACCTTGCGCGTGAAGAGCATGACGATTGGTGGCACTGCAGCGTGAGAATTGAAGTTCCCGATCTTCAGGCGATCGCCGATCGCATCGTCGCGCAGGCCAAGCCAGGCGAAGAGATTGAGGCCTATGTTGGCCGCGGCGGTGAAACGTCGGTGCGCGTCTATGAGGGCGAGGTCGAGCACTTCGTGTCGGCGCAGAGTGCCGGTGTGGGGGTGCGTGTCATCAAAGACGGGCGAACAGGCACTGCATATGCGGGCACGCTCGACGAATCTGCCATCGCCGAAGTGCTCGCTGAGGCGCGCGACAACGTGCAGTTCGGAAACCCCGACGAATTTGCCGGGCTCGCCACACCCGATGGCGTTGAACCTGTGCCACAGAAGTTTTGGGATGATGCGCTCGCCAAGTATCCGACCGACCAGAAGGTGGCGCTGACCAAAGACTTGGAGCAGCGCACCCTCGCTGCCGATTCGCGCGTGCGCACCGAGTCGGCCAACTACGACGACGGGTGGGATGAAACTGCTTTCGCCACGACGACTGGCATTCGCACGAGCGGGCGTTCAAACGGTTGTTACGTCTCGGTGGTGACGCTCGCCGATGATGGCGACGAAACTCAGACCGGCTTCGGTTTTTCGGTAGGTGACTCACCGAACGACTTCAATCTCGACAAGGCAGCACGTGAAGCAGCCGACCGCGCGACTCGACTGCTCGGTGCCACCAAACCAGCGACCAAGCGCACCACGATTGTGCTCGACCCCTATGTGACGTCGCAGTTCGTGAGCATTCTGTCGAGCGCGTTCAACGGCGAGAACGTCTCGAAGGGTCGCAGCATCTTTGCCGAGCGGCTCGGCGAGCAGGTGGCGGTTTCGTCCTTCACGCTGGTTGATGACCCGACGAACAAACTCGCCTACACCGCTACCGATATTGACGGTGAAGGTCTTGCTGCACGTCGCAATGTGTTGATTGAAGACGGAGTGTTGAAGATGTTCGTGCACTCGTCGTATAGCGCACGACGTATGAAGACCGCCAGCACGGGCAATGCCACCCGCGGCGGGTTTGCTGGTTCGCCTGGCGTCGGATGTTTGGCGATGCAAGTGACACCTGGGTCGAAATCGCAGGCTGAGCTCATTGCGGGTATCGACGATGGTGTGCTGATTCAAGAAGTTTCGGGTCTGCACAGTGGTGTCAACCCCATCTCGGGCGACTTCTCGACAGGTGCCTCTGGCATGACGATCACCAAGGGAACCATCGGTGCGCCAATTCGTGAGTTCACCATCGGCTCGACGTTGCAGCGCATGTTGCTCGACATCGTGGCGATTGGCAACGATGTCGACTGGTTGCCGATGCGTGCTGCCGGCCTCTCGCTCGTGATCAGCGACGTGACCATCAGCGGCTCGTAGCGCCACCGACTGACCGATTGCGCTGGTTAGTGTTGACCTGACGCATGTCGGGGATGGGCTTGCCAGAACACGTTCGCATCCCGGTGATGCGACCCCGTCTGCCAAGGCACACGAGTCTCACCAAGTATCTCGAGGTTATTGACGAGCGTCGCACCTACACCAACTTTGGTCCGCTCCACCAACGTCTTGAAGAGCGTCTTGCCGAGTATCTCGGGGTACGGGTCGACCAGGTATTGCTCTGCGCCAACGGCACGCTGGCGCTACAAGGTGCCGTTGTCACCGCTTCGAGTGAGTCTGAATGGATCATGCCCAGTTGGACGTTCGTAGCCTCAGCCGAAGCAGTCTCGGCCGCGGCTCGCGAGATCTGTTTTGCCGATGTAGAAGACGACTCGTGGACCGTTCGTCTGGAGTCCCGAACGGCCAGCCAACCACACCTCGTCGTTGCTCCGTTCGGCGATTTGCCTCGGCTCGAGCACCACCGAAAGATCGTCGTTGACTCGCCGCTCATCGTGGATGCCGCCAGTTGCTTCGACGCTTGTCGCAATCTTTCTTCAGCTCACCTTGACAACTCGATGGTGATGGTCAGCCTGCACGCCACAAAGCTCGTTACAACTGGGGAGGGTGGTCTGCTCGTTGGCGACTCGGGCTGGATTGACGACGTGAAGCGTTGGTCAAACTTTGGGTTCCGCGGCAGGCGGATTGCCGACATCCGTGGCACGAATGCAAAACTCAGCGAGTATGCGGCGGCAGTTGGTTTGGCGTCATTCGATGAGTGGGGTTCAGCTCGTAATGAATTGGCTGCGCTGATGGACTACTACGAAAAGAAACTCCTCGAGTGTGGTCTCACCCTCCAGCCAGCGTTTAGTGCCGGGCATCTGACCTCGGCAGTGGTTGTGCGCTTTGCGGATCAAGATCAGCGTGACCGGAGCCGCTCGGCGCTTCATGGTGCAGGTGTCGAGACACGGGCTTGGTGGTCAGACGGTGTGCACCAGATGGCGACATTTGCCGGTTGCCGGCAAAGAGAACCGCTCCTTGTGACGAACCACCTTGCACAGACCACTCTGGGGCTACCGTTTTTTGTTGACATGTCGACTGCCCAGATTGACGAGGTAATC
>RGSV01000183.1 GCA_010025655.1 Acidimicrobiia bacterium | reverse complement strand
ACATCCCCGTCACTGTGCCCACGTGCGACTGGGAAGTTGAACTCGTCGTCGTCATCGGCAGCGGTGGCCGCGACATTGACAAGGCGAACGGTTGGCAGGCGGTCGCCGGCGTATGCATCGGCCAAGACGTGAGCGACCGCTTGTTGCAACGCGCCACTCAGCCTCCCCAGTTCAGCCTCGGCAAGAGTCGTCGTGGCTACTCACCCTTCGGTCCCTGGCTGGTCGATGCGCACACGCTGGCCAACCGCGACAACGTCACGGTCTCATGCACCGTCAACGGGATCGAAAAACAACGTGGCAGCACCGACGACTTGATTTTCGATGTGCCTACGCTCGTGGCGTATCTCTCGAGCATCGTCGAGTTGCTACCGGGCGACGTGATCTTCACCGGCACTCCAAGTGGCGTCGGCGGGGCGCGAAAACCACCCGAGTTTCTCAAGCCAGGCGATGTCGTGATGTCAACGCTGCACGGCGTCGCGAGTATCACCAATCACTGCGTCTAACACTCACCGCCGCTGTAGGTAGCCGTCGCATTGTCAAACAACGTGATGCAATAGGGGTTACCAAAGTCGTCACGTGTCGTCACCGAGTCGACCGCAGTGCGATCAGCTGGCGCAGTATCGACAAACACCAACCCCCGGGTCTTGCCGTCAGAGAACGTCGCTTCACATGTGAAGATCGACTGACCATCACGACAGACCAGAGAAGTCGGTTTGGGAATTGAACAACTGTTGAGTCCCATCCCCATCAGCGCCACAACGGCCGCCCAACCGAGACGCAGCGACGTCACGCGCGTAGTCATCACGTACCTCAGTGTCAGGTGCGTCTAGTTGACCGACGCCTTGAGTTCTTCGGTGAGCCGCGCGAATTCGGCACGCTCTTCACCACTCAGCGCACGCTCGTAGACCTGCGTCATCAATCGCGACGTCGCCTCTTCAGCGCGCTGGCGGGCGGCAGCGAGATGCGTTACATCTGGGTGTGGTTCTTGATAGCCGTGGATCTTGGCAAAGAACGCACCGTTCTCCGACGCCAAGACCGCTTCATAGCCCGACATACCCTCGGCGGCAACCGCGTTGATGTGCAGGCATCCGCGGAGTTCGCGCAGATAGGTAACTAGTCGGTAGGTGCGCGCAACGGGGTCGGCAGGCAGCGGTTCGCTGCGCAGTCCGGCAAAGAGCGACAAGCCGCAGGGGTCGACGCTCTGCACTACTTTTTCCGCCAACTCGTTGAAACGTACGGCGCTCTTGAACGCCGCCAGATGGGCCTTGCCCCAGGCATCGGCGGCACCGGCGTAGCGGCTACCCGCTTTGCGAGCACCTTCGACGGCGACACCGCGTTCCCACATCTTGCGCACGAGCCCGCGGTCGAAGAACGCAAACGCCGCATACACCACGTCGGCGTCGACGTCACCAAGCACGCCTCCGCGACCGGCCATATAGAACGCGAAACCGTCGGGATACCCCGCCGCCTTGCCGATCTCGGCAGTGGCCGGGTCAAGCATGTATTTGCTGCCGAGATCGCCGAAGAAGGGGCTGACTGCGGCCGAGAGGTCGTGTGACGAAAGTGTGCTCATGGGCGCCACACTAGGTGACGCGAGCGTCGTGCTCGGGGGTCGCCTGGCAACTACGCTGACCAGAGCCATCGTCGACTCGGGAGAGTGAATCGCACTGCCAGTGCGACGTCACACCGAAGGAGCAACCGCCCCGGAACCTCTCAGGTCCACGAACCGAGTCGATGGGCAGCGCTGGAAAGCGGAGAGGTCGACACCTCTCCCACCGACGGGGAAATGCGGTTCGCCGCAGAAGCTCTCAGGTGAACCGACAGCGGGGGTGTTGAGACGACTTCGTCTCGGCCCACCGTCGTCGACATCGGAGCATCATGCATTTCGAAGCTCGTCACACCGGCCCCGACGCCCAGGAACGCGCGCAGATCTCGCGCGTCATTGGCGTGCGCGACAACGACGACTTGGCGCGCCAAGTGGTTCCAGCGAGCATCCTCACGAACGAGCCTCTCGACCTACCTGGCGCAGTCAGTGAAACCGAAGTGCTGCAGTTGCTCGGCAATATTGCGGCGCGCAACACCGTGCGCCGCGCAATGATCGGCACGGGTTATTACGGCACCATCACACCACCTGTGGTGCTGCGCAACGTATTGGAGAACCCGGCCTGGTACACCGCCTACACGCCCTACCAACCCGAGATCAGCCAAGGACGCCTCGAGGCACTCCTGAATTTTCAAACCCTCGTACTCGAGCTCACGGGGCTCGGCCTGGCGAATGCCTCGTTGCTTGATGAGTCGACCGCACTTGCCGAAGCCGTCACCATGGCGCATCGCGGCGCAAAGAGTGAGAGCAACACCGTTGCGGTGCACGACGATATACATCCGCAACATCTCGCCGTGCTGCAGACTCGCTGTGAACCACTCGGTATCACGGTCTTCATCGCGCCGCTCGAGGACTTAGCCGATATCGATGCCTTCTGCGTCGTCGTTTCTCGCCCATCATCGAGCGGTCTCATCGCTGACGACTCGACCGTGCGGTCCATCGTCACCGCCACAAGCGCGAGGGGCGGGGCAAGCGTGTGCGTCGTTGACGCCCTAGCGAGCACGCTATTGACCACGCCCGGTTCGCTTGGTTTCGAAATCGCCGTTGGCAGCACACAGCGCTTCGGCGTGCCGATGGGCTTCGGCGGTCCGCACGCTGCGTTTCTCGCGGCCAAAGAGTCGTACGCTCGCACACTGCCGGGCCGCCTCGTCGGCGTCAGCACGGATACGGCGGGGCGTCCCGCCCTGCGTCTGGCGTTGCAGACTCGCGAACAGCACATTCGTCGCGAAAAGGCGACGAGCAACATCTGCACTGCCCAAGCGCTCTTGGCCAATATCGCTGGTTTTTATGCGGCGTGGCACGGTCG
>RGSV01000182.1 GCA_010025655.1 Acidimicrobiia bacterium | reverse complement strand
ACGCATGGCCGCCCAAGTGCGAGCAGCACAAAAGCTCGGTGACGCCGAGGGGGTGCGCCACCGAGCTCGAGATGTGCTTGCGCTGCTTACAGCTGGTCGGCTGTAGCCAGCGTTCCGTTCACCATGTCAGTGATCTTGGTGCGGGCTTCAGCGACGAGAGCGTCGATGACCTTCTGGACGTCGATTCCCTTTTCCTTCGCCAGGTCGGCAATCGACTTGCCAGCCTCGAGACCAGCGCGAATCTCTTCGCGGGTCATGCCGAGCGTGTCTTCGAGCACGGTGCTGTCATGCAGACCGGGTAGACCGTGACGCCGACCTTTGCCGTGACCATCACCGCCGTGATCCTCACCGCCGAAACCACGGCCGCCGCGGCCGAACGCCGGAACGTCGACGTTGACCATCGCGGTGACACGGGCTGACAGTCCAGCGAGCAACTCGTCGGCTCGGGCCTGGGTGAGTTTGCCATCAGCAACGTGCTGCTTGAGTTCGGCCGTCTCGGCGGCGACAATCGCGTCGATCACCTTCTGCACGGCAACACCCTTCGTGGCGGCGACATCGGCGAGCGAGGTGCCGGCAACGAGCGCCGTGCGCAGTTCTTCGACCGTCATGCCGAGTGCAGTTGCGGCAGCGTCAAGATGACCGCCACCAGCCTTATCGTGGGCAGGAACCACGGCGACTGATGTGCCCGTCGATGCACCGTTGAATCGCGCCGAGGCAACGCCGGTGACGGCGACTCCGAGAGCGGTGAGCACCGCAGTTGCGATGAGCACCCTCGTTTTCTTGCTGAACATGTGATCTCCTTGTGTTGGGGGGGTTGATTGCGGGTTACCACCTGGTGGTGGAGTTCAACTATCATCTCTGATCCGGGTAAGTGGTCGGTAAGAATCCTTGCCAGTTCTGCCAAGAGTTCGGTAAGAACTGGGTTTTTCAGGTCTGGCACGCCACAACGTGGGTACGGTTTTCAGGGTGAAATCACACGGTTGGCGGGTGCTCGTCGCCGAAGATGACGCCGCGGTGCGTAGTGCGGTGGTGCGAGTGCTCGAACTCGACGGCTACCGAGTACAAGCGGTGAAGGATGGTCGTGCGGCACTCGACGCTCTCATCGACGCGACGCCAGATGCCGCGGTCTTGGATGTGATGATGCCCTTCGTGGACGGTTTCACCGTCTGCCGAGAGATTCGCCACCGCGGCAATCGGGTACCTATCTTGCTGCTCACGGCGAAGGTCGAAGTCGACGACCGAGTTGCAGGGCTCGACGCCGGCGCCGACGACTATCTCGTCAAACCCTTCGCCATCGCCGAATTGTCGGCACGCGTTCGTGCGCTCTTGCGGCGCAATGCTGTGCCGGAGTCGGGTGCAGATGTCACGGTGGGCTCAATCTCTCTCAACCGTGACACCCGGAATGTCGAGCGCAACGGTCGGCGCATCGAACTGACCAAGACCGAGTTCAATCTGCTCGAATTGCTCGCCGATCAGGCCGGCCTCGTCGTGAGTCGGGAGACGATCTACGAAAACGTCTGGGGCTATAACTTCGAGACGAACTCCAAGTCGCTCGATGTCTACGTCGGCTATCTGCGACGAAAACTCAGCGTCAACGACGAACCAGACCCGATTCGCACCGTGCGCGGTGTTGGCTATTGCCTGGAGTCACGATGAGATTCCGCACCAGATTGGCACTCGTGATGAGCGGCTTGGTGCTGGTCTTAGTGATGCTGACCTCGGGTCTGATCTATCGAGCAGTCGATAGAAGCCTTAGCCGACAAGTCGATGAATTCTTGCTGGCACGTGTCGCAACCATTGGTGCGCGCCTCGACGAGGCCCCCCGTCGCGCCTTCGAAAATCCGGGACGGCGCTTTCGCAACCCGCTCGGTGACGTGTTGATCGACGCTCGATTTGACGTCGCCAGTCAGGTGATCTCTGCCGACGGTGACATCATCTTCGCCATCGGCGACGAAGACTTGCCGATTACCAAGCAAGACATCGCGGTAGCTACCGGCGATTCGCCCCGTTTTCGCGACATAGTGGTAGGCGATGAAGCAATGCGCATGTACGTGGTGCCGATTCAAGGTGGTGGAGCATTGCAAGTGGCTCGCGACGTGGGTGAGACGGCGGCTGTCCTCGATCGAGTGAGGCTCTGGTTGTTCGGAGTTGGCGGTGCGCTCGTGGTGCTCGCCGCCGCCATCACGTGGTGGCTTGCTGCGCTCGTCACTTCACCATTGCGCTCGCTTGCCGATGCAGCAGAGAACGTCGCGACGACAGGTCGGCTCGATCTTGACATCGCCGAGCAGGGTCCGCGTGAGGTGTCTTCACTCGCCGGCAGTTTCAACCGAATGTTGCGAGCGATTCGTACTTCATTTGATCGCGAGCGCCGCTTCGTGCAGGATGCCAGTCACGAGCTGCGCACACCACTCACCTCGCTGCGCGCCAACAGCGAGCTCTTGCAGCGTGACGGGCTGAATGACGATGACCGCCGAGCCATTCTCTCCGATATGCGGGCGGAAATCGACGAGCTCACCGCGATAAGTGCAGAGCTGTCTACGTTGGCCGTCGATCAGAAGCAACTGGAAACTCCGATGACCGTCGACCTCGCCAACGTGGTGGAGGCAGTGGTCGAACGAACGCGGCGACGCGCCACGCAACCAATCATGTTTTTGCCAGATGACGCGACTCGTTCACTCGTCAATGTGCGGCCCTCGCAGTTTGAACGCGCGCTCACGAACCTGCTCGACAATGCCGTCAAGTTCTCGCCACCCGATTCGACGGTCGAAGTTGCAGTAGCGGGTCGCACGGTTAGCGTCGTCGACCACGGTGCCGGGATAAGCGATGCCGACAAGCCGCTCATTTTCACACGATTCTTCCGCGCCGAGTCAACTCGTTCGATGCCCGGATCTGGTCTCGGCTTGTCAATTG
>RGSV01000181.1 GCA_010025655.1 Acidimicrobiia bacterium | reverse complement strand
GATGCCGGGCATGCAGTCAGCGTACGAGTCGGTATGCGCTGATGTGTCGCGCAGCGTCGTCGCCGAAGGTTGACATCTGCCACGAGCCGTATCGAGATACGAGTTCGAGACCCGCAGCGGTACACAGCGCATCGAGTTGGGTCGGTGACTGATATCGAATGCGCCAGGGCCTCTTCACTTCACGGCCGTCACGGTGAGTGCTGTGAGTGCTGCCGACAATCAAGCCAGTGACGGGATCGAAGTCAGTAGTCGTCTGCAGGGTCCACTCGCCGCGTACTTCGTTGGTGGTGGCGTGCCGCGGCGCATCACCACTTGCGACGAACGCATCAATGACGACGATGCCATCGGGGCGTAGTAGTTGTGCCACTGCGCAAAGACAGCGGGCCTGGTCGCCTGGTTCATGCAGGTTGAAGAACGTGTTGTACGACGCAAAGACCAAGTCGAACGGCTCGCCCGCGGTCGCGCCGTGGGTCGATAGTGCGGCGAGATCAGCCATGTTGCCTTCCACAACAATCACGTTGCCAACTGAAGAGTCGGCATGGGCCATGCGCGACCGCAAAATCTGCAGCATTTCGGGCGACTCATCGAGTGCGACCACCACACCTGCGGCCAGTGCCGCCGCAAGCGGAATCGCCAAGCGCCCGGTGCCAGCACCGAGTTCCAATATGCGCGGTGTGGCGATATGCGAGACCAACTCAGTGAGCGCACGAACCGTGGCGGCAGTCTCGGCATCGTCGCCATACCACTCGTCATACACATCAGCGAACGCGGCGCCGTAGGTGAGACTCTTCGTCATGATCTACGTCGCATCGGCATGAGTGCGAAGTAGTCTCGCACCGTATGGTCGCAGCGCAGGCGCATGTTGCTTACCTCGATCACGCAGCCACCACACCGATGCGCGCCGAGGCAATCGCCGCAATGCAGCCGTATCTGGTCGATCACTTCGCCAACCCGTCAGGTAGCCACCGCGCCTCGCGCGGCGCACCACACCGACGGGGTGCAGGCGGTGTGTTGGCTCGATGTGCGCGATGTCGTGTTGGTCACCGATGTCGCCACGTTCTCGGCGCACAAGTTTGGCGGCCCCAAAGGTGCCGGGGTGATGGTGGTGAAGAGCGGCACGAGCCTTGAGCCGATCATCATGGGCGGTGGCCAAGAGCGCGATCGGCGCAGCGGTACGCACAACGTGGCAGGAATCGTGGCGACTGCTGCCGCGTTGCGGGCGACGGCAGAAGTGCGCGAAGCGGAGGTTCGCCGAGTCGCTTCGCTGAAGAGTCATCTCGTCGCGACGGTGCTGGGCGCGCTCGATGATGTGATGGAGACCGTGCCAGGTGCCGCAAGCGTGCCGGGCGTAGCGCACCTGTGCATCGGCGGGGTGGAGAGCGAGGCGCTCTTGTTCCTGCTCGACGAGGCAGGTGTCTGTGCATCCGCTGCTTCGGCCTGCGCCAGCGGAGCCCTCGAAACCTCACACGTCTTGCACGCCATGGGCGTCGATGCACGCTTGGCGCGCGGTGCATTGCGTCTTTCGTTCGGGCACACCACCACGCAGGCCGACGTCGAGCATGCGGCGCACGCCATCATCGCGGCAGTCAAGCGACTGCGTAAGTAGTAGGCCGCGTAAGTAGTCGACGGCAGTTCGTAGCCTTGTCGTCATGAAAGTGCTCGTGGCGATGTCAGGTGGCGTCGATTCGTCGGTGGCTGCCGCCGAATTGCGCCGCGATGGCCACGACGTGGTGGGCGTGACGCTGCGGTTGTGGGGTGGCGAGAGCGACACCGGTTGCTGCTCGGTGAGCGACGTCGACGATGCGCGACGAGTGGCCCAGCAGTTGCGCATCGATCACTTGGTCTTTAACTTCGCCGAAGACTTTGACGATCATGTCGTTGACCCGTATGTGCAGGCGCATCAAACAGGCACCACACCCAACCCGTGCATCGAGTGCAATCGCCACCTCAAGTTCGACCGTTTGTCACGCCGTGCCGAGCTGTTGGGCTTTGATGCAGTCGCAACTGGTCATCATGCCCAAGTCGAGCGGGGCCCGAACGGCATCTGGCGCGTGGCGCGTGGCGCCGATGCGGCGAAAGATCAGAGCTATGTCGTGCACATGCTCGACCAACGGCAGTTATCGCGCACGCTGTTTCCGGTCGGGCACCTCACGAAAGACGAAGTGCGTGATCGTGCCCGCCGACTTGGGCTGCGCACAGCCGACAAGCCCGACAGTCAAGACGTGTGCTTCATCAGCAAAACAGGCGGCCGCGAAGTGTTTCTCGGCAAGCGGATTCCGTTTCGTCGGGCGCACGTCGTCGACGAGGGCGGCAACCGTCTCGGTGCGGTCGACGCCGTGGAGATGATCACCATTGGCCAGCGTCGTGGTCTCGGGTTGCCCGGCGGGTCACCCAAGCAGTTCGTGCTTGACGTCGACGTCGAGCGTGCAGTCGTGGTCGTGGGTGACGAGTCACGCCTTGCCACCAGTGCCGTGCATGTTGATGATGTGACGTGGAGCCACGAGCCACTACCACTTGGCAGCGATGTGCTCGTGCAAGCGAGTGCGCACGGTGCGGCTCAGCCAGCCGTCATTGAGTCGTCTGCTGCTCGCGAGTTCGTCGTGCGCTGGATGACTCCGCAGCGACGCGTGGCGCCGGGCCAAAGTGTGGTGTTGTACGACGCCACCAATCGCTTCGTGCTCGGCGGCGGCACCGCTCGCTGAGCAGCCGCCCAAGTTGAGCACTCTCCCAAGTCGTCAGGCGCTACGGTGAGATGGTGGTGAACCAGTCAGTTGCGCGTTCATTCGCCGAGTCGCACGGGCTTACCAAGCTCTTTGAAGCCCCTGATGCGGCGAAAGAAAAGTCACCTTTCGAGTCGGTGGATGTCGCCAACAAAGAGCCCTATCGGCCGGAGTGGGACGACCTCTCGACGCTCTTTGCTCTCGTGCG
>RGSV01000019.1 GCA_010025655.1 Acidimicrobiia bacterium | reverse complement strand
CCCAACCCGTATCTGCGCAACCCGATCGGATACGGCATGTGCGGCCCGACGGTGGTCGAGTGGGGAAGTGATGCGCAGAAGCGTCGCTACCTGCGACCGCTCTTCACTGGCGAAGAGATCTGGTGCCAGCTGTTCTCTGAGCCGGGCTCGGGTTCAGACTTTGCCGGGCTCTCGGGCAAGGCTGTGCGCGACGGCGACGAGTGGGTCGTGAACGCGCAGAAGGTATGGACCACGCTCGCCCACGTGTCGCGCTACGGATTGCTTGTCGTGCGCACCGACCCTGAAGCGGTGAAGCATGCCGGCCTCACCGCGATGGTGGTTGACATGCATGCTCCGGGTGTCGAAGTGCGCCCACTGCGCCAGATGACCGGCGAAGCAGAGTTCAATGAAGTGTTCTTCACCGACGCGCGTGTGCCGACCAACGAGACGCTCGGCAAACCCGGCGATGGCTGGCGTGTGTCGCTCACCACGTTGATGAACGAACGAGTCGCGATCGGCGGCATCATTCCACCCAAGGCGTCGGGTCCGATTCGTGAGGCGCTCAAGTTGTGGAGCAAGTTGTCGGATGATCGCAAAACCACATCAACCCGTGACGATCTGATGAAGCTCTACATTCGCGCCGAGTTGCTGCGCCTCACCAACATTCGCGCAGCACAGAACCGCAAGGTCGGAGCCCCGGGCCCCGAGGGTTCAATCGGCAAGATGGCGAGTGCCGATCTGAACAAAGACACCTATGCGTTCTGCATGCAACTACTTGGTGCTGACGGCATGCTCTACGGCGACTACTCGATGCGTCGACCAGAGACCGCGATGGGGCCGACTGACGTGCTGCAGAAGGCGTTCTTGCGAGCGCGAGCCAACAGCATTGAGGGTGGCACCAGCGAAGTGATGCGCAACATTCTTGGTGAGCGAGTGCTCGGCCTGCCCGGTGACGTGCGAGTCGACCGCGAGATTCCGTGGAGCCAGGTGCCGCGCAACTAGCACGGTTGTGCGGTGGCACAGCCTGCGAGAGGCACAGCCTGCGCGTGGCTGACGCGCCTACAACGCAGCGGGCACTGCGCCCTACAACGCAGCCAGCACTGCGCTCGCTGACAACGAATGATCGTTGTAGGCCGCTCGGCTGCCGCTTGGTGCGCCACACATCGCAGAGATGGTGGCATCCATCGCCGACTGCAGTTCGCGAATGTGGCGTGGCGGTGGAAAATACTCGTCTTCGTCCACCGCGCGCACCTCGCGCACACCGTCGCGCGGCGCGAGACGGGCAATCACTTCGCTAACGAGTTCTTCCGGGGCTGAGGCGCCCGCAGTGACGCCGATTATGCCGTCTAGATCGGCGGGCAGTTCAGCCGCGGTATTCACACGCAAGACGCGTTTGCAGCCAACATCGTGGGCGAGCCGCTCGAGCGCACGAGTATTGCTCGAATTCTCCGAGCCGATGACGATCATCGCGTCAACTTCGGCCGCGATCTTGGTGAGCGACGCCTGACGATTGGTGGTGGCAAAACACAGATCGCTTCGCCCGGGTGTCCACACCGCCGGAAATTTCGCCTTCACTGCGTCGGCGACACCTTCCCACTCGCGGTGCGACAAGGTGGTTTGAGCCAAAAGCGCAACGGGCTCGGCAAACGCGGGCAACGCCTGCACCTGGGCTTCGGTTTCAACGAGTGAGATTGCGCTTGGCGCCACCGCCATGGTTCCGACCGCCTCTTCGTGACCTTCGTGACCGACGTACACGATGCGATAGCCCTTGCCCGCACGCGTGCGCACTTCGTGGTGCACCTTGGTGACGAGCGGACATACCGAGTCGACCATGTAGCTGCCGCGCTCACGGGCCGCATCGACTACTGCAGGTGCCGTGCCGTGCGCTGACAACATGATTGGGCGACCCGGCGGCACGTCACTGATGTCATCAACGAAGACCACGCCACGCTTGGTGAACCGTTCGACGACGATCTTGTTGTGCACGATCTCGTGGTAGCAGTACACGGGAGCATCAAACGTGCGCACCATCCACGCGAGTGCCTTGATGGCCATCTCGACACCGGCGCAAAAACCGCGTGGGGTGGCGAGCAACACTCGGTCAACCGTCATCGCAAAACAACGGTACCGTTCGGCGTGCTCGTTAGCCTGAACCAAGTGAATGTGACCGACGCCCGCAAGAGCGTCGTCATCGTCGGTCGACCAAATGTCGGCAAGAGCACGCTCTTCAACCGTTTCGTGGGCGAGCAGGCGGCGATCGTCGAAGACCAACCAGGTGTCACGCGCGACCGCCACACCCGCGAAGTTGAGTGGCTCGGCCGCTACTTCAATGTGGTCGACACGGGTGGTTGGATGCCCGGTGGCAGCGCCCTCGACTCGAAGGTCAGCCGTCAGGTCGAAGCCGCCGCCCGATCTGCAGATCTCGTGCTGTTTCTCGTCGATGCTTCAGTCGACGTGCATGATGACGACGAAGCCATCGCCGCGTGGTTGCGCACGACAGGCCGCCCGATTCTGCTCGTTGCGAACAAAGTAGACAACGCGCGACGCGAGGCTGACCTGTGGCAATTCTTGGCGCTCGGTCTTGGTGACGCTGTGCCGGTGTCGGCAATTCATGGGCGCAAGTCGGGTGACTTGCTCGACGTCATCATTGACCAACTGAATCTCGACAACGAGCCCCTGGCCAAGAGTGACACCTTCGTGCGAGACCCCGCCACCAAGGAGCCACGTGTCGCCATCGTCGGTCGCCCCAATGTCGGTAAGAGCACGTTGTTCAATCGGCTCGTCGGTGAGGAACGGTCGATCGTGCACGACATGGCGGGCACCACTCGCGATGCCATTGATACGCGTGTGGACACCGAGAACGGGCCCGTGATTTTCGTCGACACCGCAGGCATGCGCCGCCGTAGCAAGGTCGACCCTGGCACGGAGTATTACTCGATCGTGCGTGCCCTGCGCGCCGTTGACGAGGCCGACATCGCATTGCTCGTGATCGACGCAGTCGATGGGGTGACCAGTCAAGACCAGCGCTTGGCCGAACGTGTTGACGCAAGCGGGTGTCCGATCATCGTCGTATTGAACAAGTGGGAACTGCTCAGCACCGAACGCAAAGAAGAGGTGGAGATTGAGATGCAGCGCCGACTGTATTTCATCGGTGACTCACCAATCGTCAAGCTGTCGGCGTTGACGGGCAAGAACGTGCATCGCCTGTTACCGCTATTGACCGAGGCCATCGTGCAGTATCACCGACGAGTGCCCACTCGCGACGTCAACCGAGTGTTGGCGGCCGCGCAGCAGCAACAACCAGCCGGCCAAGGGGCGCGAGTTCTCTACGCGCTGCAGGGTGCTGTCGACCCACCGACGTTCACACTCTTTGTCAATCGTGAGTTGCCCCAGGCGTATCTGCGCTACATCGAGCGCTCGATTCGCGAGGCGTTCGGCTTTGGCTCGACACCAATCAAACTGCGAGTGCGACAGCGTTCAGAACAAGGATGACGCACTCGATCCAACAATGACCCACACACTCGATCTCGGCACGCTGGGAGCACAACACCATGCCGTGGTGTGAACCGTGCGCTAGGTACTTTGCGCCGTCGGCGCTCACGAATGAAGGCGCCTGCCCGGTCTGTGGCAAGTCCGTCGATCTCGCAATGCCGAGCCGTACAACATCGACCGACGATGTTTCATTGCGCGAACTCAAGCGCATGAGCGGAGAGAGGGCACCTTGGCACTTTAAGTTGTTGATGGCGATGCTCGCGTTGTATCTCGGCTGGCGAGTGATTGCGTTCTTTGTAGACTGAGCGCGCCGTAGCAACGGGCTGTGGCGCAGCTTGGTTAGCGTGCTTGTCTGGGGGACAAGAGGTCGGGAGTTCAAATCTCCCCAGCCCGACGATGTGTGGGCGTTTTGTCGCCACGACTGCCCCGTCAGATTTGGCGTTGTTGTTCGATGCCGTGCTCGACGACCCATTCGCTGAGCAGTTTCGCGCGAACTACAACGTCGCGCCTACCACGCAGATCTTGACCCTCGTACAGACCGATGACTCGGCGAATGACCGAGTGTTACGTCGTGCCCATTGGGGCCTCCTGCCCTCATGGTCAAAAGACCGCAAACGGGCAGCAAGCATGATTAACGCGCGTAGCGAGACGCTGACGGAAAAACCAAGTTTTCGCAACTTGGTCGCGCGGCACCGATGCGTGATTCCCGTCGACGGGTATTACGAATGGCGAACCGTTGACGTTGCTACCGGGCCCAAGACGCCCAAGCGCCCGTACTTCATCTCGTCACCTGATGGTGTCGCTCTCGCATTGGCCGGGCTCTGGACCACGTGGAAAGACCCCGAACGCAACGGCGAACTCGTGCGCAGTTGCGCAATCATTACCACGACACCGAATGAACGCCTCGCGGCAATTCACGATCGCATGCCGTGCGTGCTCGATGGTGACGATATCGGTGAGTGGCTGTCAGGTGAGCCTGCGCCCTTGCATCTCTTGCGCGCCGCTGCACCTGAGCGTCTGCGTCACTACAGCGTGAGTACCGCGGTGAACACCGTTCGCAACAACGGCCCCGAGTTGATTGAGCCAGCTGAGACGACCCTGTTCTGACCTTGCGGCGCTGCAGTGCGCCGCTTATACAGCGCGTGAGTGTTGCCGCGTACGCGAGTTACAGCGCGCCGGGAACTCCATCGTTGCGCAGCTGCGCGGCAAGTGTGGCGGCTGCACTCGCCAGGCGTTCGGCAGCGACACCTTGTTCTTGGCGCGCGAAGTTGAGATCGTCCATCACGTCGGCAGGAATGCAGTGCAGATGACAGTGGTTGACCTCAAAGCCGGCGATCACGAGTCCCACACGTTTGGTGCCGAATGCTTTTCGTTGCGCGATGCCGACTTGGCGAGCCACATTGAACACGTGGGTGCTGAGTGCGGGCGGCAAGTCGACCCAGTGGTCATAGGGTTCGCGTGGCACGACGAGTGCGTGACCGGTGCGAATTGGGGCGATGGTCATGAACACGACACAATGGTCGTCGCGCAGCGCAAAGTGACCAGGCAGCTCGCCACTGATGATGCGAGTGAAGAGCGAAGCCATGGCGCGACGATAGCCGACATGCTCACGATGCCAGCGAACTAGCCTTCGGCGCCGATGACTCGCACCGTCGCTACGTGGCCGAATCTCGTCACGCTGCTGCGGTTGCTCTGCTTACCAGTGTTCTTGTGGCTGTTGTTCACCCGCGATGATCGGGCCGCTGCGGCGTATCTGCTTGGGGTGCTCGGTGCAACCGACTGGGTCGACGGCTGGCTGGCACGACGGCTGCAACAACGCAGCGAGTTTGGCGCGGTGTTTGACCCGGCGGTCGACCGCTTGCTCTTCATCGTCGGAGTCGCCGCAATCATCATTGATGGTGCGGTGCCCGGCTGGCTCGGGTGGGGAGTCGTGGCACGCGAGGTGCTTGTCGCCGCGATGATGCTCGTCGGTACAGCGCTTGGCATGCAGCGGTTCCCTGTGAGTCAATGGGGCAAGAACTACACCTTTGCTCTCATGTTCGCCTTTCCACTGTTGTTGCTGGGCGCGAGCGACGCGGGCTGGGCACTCGGTGCGCGCAATGCAGGCTGGGCCATCGCGGTACCCGGGGTCGTGCTCTGTTACACCACGGCCATCGGCTATGTGCCGCGCGTTTGGCGTGGAGTTCGCGCGGCACGAAGCGGCGCTGCTCGTAGTGGCGCGGCGCGAGACGTGAGCGACGTCGCGTAGAACGACGACGAGACATCGCACGGCTACGGTTGAGGTCATGAACATACCCGCCGACCGCCAGTACACCGCCCAGCACGAGTGGGTGCAGATCTCGGGCAACGTGGCGCGGGTGGGCATCACCGATTACGCCCAAGACGCACTTGGCGACGTGGTCTTCGTCGGTGTGCCGACGGTCGGCACCGTGGTGGCCGCCGAACAGTCCTTCACCGAAGTCGAGAGCACCAAGAGCGTGTCTGATATCTATGCGCCGGTAGCCGGCACGATTTCGAGCGTGAACGAGGCACTCGGCAGCGAGCCTGAATTGCTGAACAAAGACCCGTACGGTGCCGGGTGGATCTGTGAGATCACCATCTCGGGCGACATGCCGAGCCTGCTCGATGCGGCCGCCTATCAGGCACTTCTGGCGTGATTGGCGCGCGATGAATCAGCGACAGTACGTCTATTGCAACGCGTGCGGTCATCGCAATCCGCCATCAGCAACGTTTTGCTCGGCGTGTGGTGCAGTGCTCGACAAGCCCAGCACACGCACGGTGGTGTTGCCCAAGACTGATCCATTGCTCGATGCGGTCGGCGACGATGACAATGCGGTAGTCGACAGTGGAGAAGTGCGGCCCGGCGAGGTGATGTTGGTAGTTCGCCAGGGGCCGGAGATCGGCACACGCTATTCGGTGGTGGGTGAACAAACGACTCTGGGGCGTGTACCAGATTGTGACATTCAGTTGGATGACTTCACGGTGTCGCGGCAGCACGCCGTGGTGGTCCGCCAGGGCAGTGCGTGGTTGATTCGCGACCTCGGCTCGCTGAATGGCACGTACGTCAACGGCGAACGGGTCGAAGAGGCTGCTCTCACTCAGGGTGATGACGTGCAGATTGGGCGTTTTCGCCTTGTCGTATTCATCGGCTAGCACCATGGCTGGCGAGTTCTTTTCCATTGGCGAAGTGTTGGCGATGCTGCTCGAAGAGTTTCCTGACGTCACGATCTCGAAGATTCGATTCCTCGAGAGCCAGGGATTGATTGCGCCCGAACGCACCACCGCCGGGTACCGCAAGTTCACTGCCGAGGAAATCGAGAGACTGCGGTTCATCTTGCGTGAACAGAAAGACAACTTTCTGCCGTTGCGTGTGATTCGCGACAGACTCGAAGGCGAGACGAGCGACTCGCTTCTGCGTCCCGACGATGTCACCGACCCGAGCATGCCGCGCGGTATTCGCGTCACGTCACCCGCGCATCCTGCGAGTCGACGACCAGCGCCACGCGCGACGAGCGCAGGTGGTGGTAGGGGCGTACGTCGCGGCCCCGAGCGGTATTCGCGTGCCGAGATTCTCGATACGACCGGCGTCGATGACTCGACACTTGCAGCTCTGGAGAAAATCAAACTTGTGCGACCACGAATGCTCGGCTCCGAAGCGGTCTACACCGTAAACGATCGTGACATCGTGCACCTCGCGGGCAGGCTGACCGCCCTCGGCATCGAACCACGATTGCTCATGCAATGGCGATTGTCGGCCGAGCGAGAAGCTGATCTTTTCGCTCCGCTCGTGGCGCGCGTGGCGAGCGAACGTCGTGATAGTGCGGCAGGCGACGCCGAGAAGCTGCTGGACGACCTGTTGTCGCTCGGTGAAGAACTACGCCGAGTGATATTGCGTAATCTCACTGGTCACCTTCGTCAGCCCGAGTAGGGCGTTGCTAACCTGACGCCATGCGCGACAACGACAGTGTGACGCTCGATTTGGTTGGCGTGCGCGTTGATGCACCTGCGCAGCAGCCGGTGATGCACTTGCGCGAACAGGACGGCGAGCGTCGCATGCTCGGTATCTATATCGGTGCTGCTGAAGCAAGTGCCATTGGTTTTGCGCTCGAAGGTCGCAAGCCACCACGACCGTTGACGCATGACCTCATCGTGAATCTCTTCGAAAATTTTGGGGCGCACTTGTCGCGAGTCGTCATCACCGAGATGCGCGCGCACACCTACTTCGCTGAGTTGCACCTGGTGCATCAGGGTCAGACTCACGTCATCTCGTGCCGACCATCTGACGCGGTGGCCATCGCGGTGCGGGCCGAGGTGCCGATAGCGGCCACGCGCGAGCTCATCGACGAAGTTGGTGTGGTGGTGGACGAAGAAGATGACGAAGCGTCGGAGGAAATCATGGACGAGTTCCGCGACTTCATCGAGAACATCAGCCCCGAAGACTTTCAAGAAAAGTAAGGCACGACTGCCAGGGTTGTGGCTGAGCGGGGCTCGCCCATAGCGTGACGAGTCTCATGGTGACGCGGGCCAACATCGCCGACTCGGTGCGCACCTTCAGCGGCTCGCAGACGGCGTCGATCGTCGGCATCACTTACCGACAGCTCGACTACTGGGCGCGTACCGACTTGGTAAGACCGTCGGCCACCGATGCGCACGGCAGCGGCACTCGACGCGAGTACGTCTACCGTGACTTGCTCGAGTTGAAAGTGATCAAGAATCTTCTCGACGCCGGAATCAAACTTGAGGCCGTGCGGTCGGTATTTGACTACCTGCGTCGTCATGTCACCACCGACATTGCGTCGGCGCACATCGTGATCAGTGGCAAGTCGGTGGTGCTGTGCGACGGCCAGCACCTGGTCGATGTCGTGCGCAACGGTCAGGGTGTGCTCAACGTGTTGCCCTTGGCAAACCTTAAGCAAGAACTTGACGCGGGCATCGTGCAGTTGCGTCGTGAAGAACGCGCGGCAGAAGAACAGACATATGCCGCGTTGCGCCGCGCCGCGCGCTGAAGCGCGTGACTAGTCGAACCTCACCACTCGACGCGCTTCATCGTGCTCTTGGGGCACGCATGACGAACTTCGGCGGTTGGGAGATGCCGTTGTCGTACCCGACTGGCACCGTGGCTGAACATCTGACTTGCCGCAACGATGCTGCACTCTTTGACGTGTCGCATCTCGGCACCGTTCGAGTTGCAGGGCCGACGGCATTCGACACACTGCAGCATGCGTTGACGAATGATCTGCGCAAGATTGCGCCAGGTCGTGCGCAGTACACCCATTCCTGCAACGAACGGGGTGGTGTCGTCGACGACATCATCGTCTGGTGGGTGAGCGATGATGTCTTTGATGTCATGCCAAACGCCTCAAATACCGACACCGTGCGCGCCGCCATCGGTGGCGACGACGTGACACACACGCGTGCAGTGCTCGCGGTGCAGGGCCCGCACTCGCGCATGAAACTCTCACGAGTCAGCGCCGATGCCGCCGCAGTCAAACGGTTTCGCGTTGAGCATGTGGAAGTGCTCGGAGTTCCGTGTGTTGTCGCCGGCACGGGATACACGGGCGAAGACGGTGTAGAGATTGCGGTTCCTGCCGAGCATGCGGTGCGCATTGCTTCGGCATTACACGATGCCGGCATCGCACTGGCTGGTCTCGGTGCCAGAGATACCTTGCGGCTCGAAGCTGCGCTACCGCTGCATGGTCACGAGTTGTCACCCGACATTACGACGCTCGAAGCCTCGCTGGGGTGGGTAATCGGCTGGGACAAAGGCGACTTTCCCGGCCGTGCCGCCCTAGCCAAGCAGAAGGAAGCTGGCACCACCCGGGTCTTGTGCGGGCTGCGTACGGCATCGAGGCGGCCACCACGCGACGGTTCGGCAGTGCAGCGCAATGGTGAGGTCGTCGGGGTGGTATCGAGCGGCAATTTCTCGCCCGTGCTCGAAGTGGGGATTGCCCTGGCGTTCGTGCCGCCGGCGGTGGCGCAGGTGGGCACCACCGTCGACATTGACGTGCGCGGCAGCCTGCTCGCGGCTGAGGTCGTGCCGACGCCGTTCGTGCAGCGCAGCTAGGCGCGCGGCGCGTCAGTCGGTGAAGGCGAAGCCGCGGTAGGGGCATTCGCAGGTGGCGTCGTGCTGGGCGGTGTTGTGCTCGTCGCAGGTTTCGGCGCGAGGTTTGACATCGCCTTGTTCGCCAGGTTTGGCAAGAACGACAGCAACGAACCCGTCTGGTCGGCCATGCCCGCGATACGTCGAATCGGATCTTCGACGTCATCGAGCAAACGATTGACGCGCGAGGCTGCCTGATTCAGGTTGTCCATCGTTGAGCCGAATTGCTCGAGGGCGACGATGAGTGCCTCGACGGTGCGCCGCCCTTGCTCTGCGAGTTTGACACCCTCGCCAACGGGGTCGATGCTGCGCAATGCGGCGAGCAGGTCAGTGACGAGTTTGCCGATGTCGAGTTGCGGTTGATCAGCCACGCCTCAACCGTAGCGAGCGGTGGCGAGGGCCTCGAGCGGCTCGCACGAGCACACCAGGTTGCGGTCACCGTGCGCTGCGTCAATGCGCGACACGGGTGGAAAGTATCCGCGCGACCGCAGATGTGGCAGAGGGAAGAGCGCCAGCTGTCGGTCGTACGGACGCTGCCAGTCACCAATGGTGTCTTCGACCGTGTGCGGCGCGTGCCGCAGAGGAGACTCGTCGGCTGACCACTCACCCGACTCGACGCGGGCGATCTCGCCGCGAATCGCGATCATCGCGTCGCAGAAACGGTCGAGCTCGGCGAGTGACTCACTCTCGGTGGGCTCGACCATCAATGTGCCCCCGACCGGAAAGCTCATCGTCGGGGCGTGGAAGCCGTAGTCCATCAGTCGCTTGGCGACGTCGTCGACACTCACGCCGGTGCGACGGGTGATGTCGCGCAGATCCAAGATGCACTCGTGGGCGACGAGCGACTCGTTGCCTGAATACAACGTGGGGAAGTGGTCGGCAAGTCGTCGCGACACATAATTCGCATTCGCGATGGCTTGCTGCGTAGCGCGTCGTAGACCATCGCCACCCATGAGGCGAATGTACGTCCACGAGATCGGCAAGATGCCAGCCGAACCGAATCGGGCTGCAGACACGGCTCCGACGGCCGATGGCTGGGTGGCGAGTGGATCACCCGGCAAGAACGGCGCGAGGTGGGCACGCACGGCTACAGGACCAACGCCTGGCCCACCACCGCCATGCGGAATGCAGAACGTCTTGTGCAAGTTGAGGTGACTCACGTCGGCACCGAACTGGCCGGGCTTGGCCAAACCGACGAGCGCATTCAAGTTTGCGCCATCGACGTACACCTGACCGCCATGGCGATGCACCACATCACAGATCTCGCCGACAGCGGCTTCGAAGACACCGTGGGTTGAGGGATAGGTGATCATCAATGCGGCAAGGCGATCACCGACTTTCTCGCACTTGCTGGTGAGGTCAGCGAGATCAACGTTGCCGTGTGTGTCGCAGGAAACCACGACAACTTCCATGCCGGCCATCACCGCGCTGGCGGCGTTTGTGCCGTGCGCACTCGAAGGAATCAAGCACACCGTGCGCTGCAGGTCGCCGCGGCTGCGGTGATAGGCGCGAATCGCCAAGAGACCGGCGAATTCTCCCTGGCTGCCGGCATTCGGCTGCAGGCTGACGGCGTCGTAACCAGTGATCTCACACAGGTCGCGCTCGAGTTCCTCAATCAGTTGCAGGTAACCAGCGACATCATTGAGAGGTGCATGCGGGTGAATGTCGGCGAACTCTGGCCACGTCACCGGAATCATCTCCGTGGTGGCATTCAGTTTCATCGTGCATGAACCGAGCGGAATCATCGTGCGATCGAGTGCAAGATCTTTGTCGGCAAGACGTCGCAAATAGCGCAACATGTTGGTTTCAGTGCGGTAGTTGCGGAATGGTGCCTGATGGAGAAACTCATCGCTGCGCAAGAGATCAGAGGCGATGCCGATCTGCACGGCTCGCTCGGCGATCACCTCAGCACTCACGTGCACCCCGAAGGCACCGAGCAACTGGGTGACCTCGAGAGTCGTCGTGGTCTCGTCGAAGCTGAAGGCC